>JAFOIR010000441.1 GCA_017420625.1 Bacillota bacterium | reverse complement strand
TTTTCAGCCGTATACATCCGGGAGTTCTCCGGAATATCCCGGCTGAGATGAATCGCATCGAATTCACAGCGAGTGGTGCAAAGGCCGCATCCGATACAGCGATTGGTGTCCACATAGGAGGCACCGCATCCCAGACATCTTGCTGCTTCTGTTTTTACCTGTTCTTCTGTCAGCGTCAGACGCAGATCCTCATAGGAATGAGCGAAATCGCCACCGCCCAGCGGTTGTTTCATGCCTGGCACCTGACGGCTGGCATTGTCATAGGTCTCGACCTTGATATCGTCGCGATCAAGTTCGATGAACTCACGAAGATCACGACCGATCGTCAGGCTCTGTCCTTCATGGACAAATCGGTTAATGGAAACCATACCTTCACGTCCGTCAGCAATCGCATCAATGGCAAAACGGGCACCATGGAAGATGTCGCCGCCGACAAAGATATCGGGTTCCGCGGTCTGCAGGGTCACAGGATCGGCAATAATGGTTCCATTGGGACGAACCTCGACCTTGGTATCTTTCAGAAGATCTCCAAAAACAGCTGCCTGGCCGATGGACAGTATCACTGCATCACAAGGAACGGTCTTCAGTTCATCTTCATCATAGATCGGGGCGAACTTTCCATTCTTGTCATATACCTGTGTGCACTGCTTCATCACAATACCGGTAACCTTACCGTTTTCTGTCAAAACTTCCTTGGGTCCCCAGCAATTCTTGATCGTAATGCCTTCTTCTCTGGCTTCCTTGATCTCATCTTTGGCCGCCGGCATCTCATCAGGCCCCTCGAGACAGTACATCTCCACTTCATCAGCGCCGGCACGAAGGGCTGTCCGCGCCACATCCATCGCGACATTGCCGCCGCCAATGACAACTGTCTTTCCGGAGAGGATCTTGCTTTGCTTTTCATTCGCCTCACGCAGGAACTCGACACCGGACATAGCATATTCTTCTCCCGGAATACCGGCTTTACGGCCTGCCTGCATGCCGATGGCCACGAAGAACGCCTTATAACCTTCTTCTCTCAGCTGCTGGATGGTGACATCTTTACCAACTTCCACTCCACAGCGGATCTCAGCGCCCATTTCACGGATGACATCGATCTCCGCATCAATGACTTTCTTCTCCAGACGGAAAGTCGGAATACCGTACGTCAGCATACCGCCGGGCTGCTTTTCTTTTTCAAAGATCGTGACCGGATAGCCTTTGGTCCGCAGATAATAAGCAGCGGAAAGACCGGCCGGACCGGATCCGATGACCGCGATCTTATAGTCATCCCATTGCTCACCAACATCATTGTAGCAGTGCGGGATATATCGCTTCTCAGCATTCAGTTCCTGCGCTGCAATGAACTTTTTGATCTCATCGATCGCCACAGGCTGATCGATCAGTCCTCTGGTGCATCGATCTTCACAGCGGCGATTACAGATCGCACCGCAGACAGCTGGCAGCGGATTATCCTGTTTGATCAGCTTCAGGGCATCCAGAAAACGTCCTTCCGCTGCCATTTTAACATAGCCCTGAACGGCCAGGTGAGCCGGGCAGGCAGTTTTACAGGGTGATGTACCAGTATCATAGACGTTGATCTTGGCATCCTCACGGTAGTTCTTGTTCCACTTATCGGGTCCCCATTTCTGAGCATCCGGCAGTTCAGTCATCGGATAGGTAAACGCCTCTCCGGACTGATGACATAGTTTCTGACCCAGCTTGGCTGCACCGACCGGACAGACCTCGACACATTTACCGCAGGCTACGCATTTTTCTTTGTCCACATGGGCACGGTAAGCAGAGGCGGACATGTTCGGTGTATTGAACAGCTGAGAAGTACGGATCGCATCACAGGTACCGGCAGAACAGTTGCAGATGCCGACGATCTTATCTTCGCCATCCAGGTTCGTGATCTGGTGGACGAAGCCTTTCTCTTCTGCTCTTTCCAGAATTTCCATGACTTCGTCGTAGGTGATATAATGAGCATCCTTATGTGTCTCGACCAGATATTCAGCCATATCACCGACCGCCAGACACATGTAACCTTCAATATCACCGACGCCTTCACCTCTCATCCGCTGCTGACGGCGGCAGGCACAAACATCGACACAGTATTTGTCATATTTCTTCAGCCAGTGGCTAAGGTGTTCCACACTGACTGATTTGGATTCATGCTCGATGGCTTTTTCCACCGGGATGACATGCATACCCAGTCCACCGCCGCCATGCGGGACAAAGCGGGCAACTTTGCCTACCGGTACACTGGAAGCATAGTTGAAGAAAGTAGCGATCTCCGGATGTTTTTCCAGCAAATGACCGGTCATCATCATATATTCGCCGGAACCAACCACCCATTTGGGAATAAAGTACTGACGACGTTTATCCGGCCGTTCACGATCGAACTCCAACAGACCGATCTCACAGATCTCAAAGGCCATCTTTTCCGCCTCTTCCGGCGTCATGTTATTACGTTTGGCCATTTCTTCCGGAACCAGTTTGACGGTTCTCTTTTTCTTGAATGACAGCATGAACTTCACCTGCTCTTTAGTAAGCAGACGGTCGAGGATCCAGTAATCAGGATCCTGCGGATTCACGTCCTTCGGCCCATGCATCTGGATATCGTCCGTGATCATGGCAGCGAGCTGTTTGACCAGTTCATGCTTTTCCGGATCCGTGACAACGAAATCTTCATTGAAGAAATCGTTCTCATTAAACATATAATTTTTATACTT
The DNA here is from genome assembly GCA_017420625.1 of Bacillota bacterium. The sequence goes on along the minus strand of JAFOIR010000441.1, from coordinate 2,556 downwards.
CTCGGGTATCATACATACCTCCCTTGCTGTTAATTGCTCCCTTCATCAGGGTGTTTCCTCTGTCACAATTCTATCATCTTCAGATTCTGCCCGCAACAGTGAATTGACTTTCTTTATCATCTGATATATAATATTAGATACAAAATAGATTTTTCAGGAGATGACAAATGTCAGCTATTACCATGAATAAAATGAAAAGAAAAATGACTGTCGAGGAAATCATAGCAGCAGAAGACGAAGCAGAAAGACTGCATACAGCCAGGGTCCTCGCCCGCAAAGAAGCACATGAAAAGAAAAAAGCCCAGAGGGCTGAGATGAAGAAAGCAAAGGAGGAAGCCAAAGAGGCTAAACGTATCGCAAAGGAGCCGGCTCGCCGGATCCGTCAGGCGCTCAATGAGCCTCCGATCCGAAGCACGCTGGAGGAAGTAGGCAACGCCATCTCTCACGGTCTGGGCAGTTTGTTTGGTATTACTGCACTGATTCTCATGCTGGTCCATGCCAATTCCGGAGCTAAAGTTGCTTCGGCTCTTGTCTACGGTCTTTGCCTGACCGTCCTTTTCACCATCAGTTGTCTTTACCACTCATTCCGTTGGGGAAGTCGGGTAAAACGAGTCTTTCGAAGATTCGACTACTCCTCCATCTATCTGCTGATTGGCGGAACTTTTGCTCCGATCTTCCTTGTTTTCTGGGGAAATACACTCGGGCTTTGGCTGTTTATCACACAGTGGATCATCATTGTGACTGGCGTTACGCTGATCTGTGTTTTCGGACCATCGAGATTCCGCAAAGTTCATATGATTCTGTATGTCGTCATTGGCTGGAGCGGCCTGATGTTTCTTCCTCAGATGATAAAAAACACACCGCCGCTGTTCTGGTACACATTAAGCGGCGGTGTGATCTACACACTTGGGATCATTCCCTTCGCTCTAAAGGTCAGGGGATCCCATTTCATCTGGCATTTCTTCGTGCTGTTCGGTGCCATCGCGCAGTGGCTGGGGATTTATCAGTTCATCTTTCTCTAGATCGACATCCAGATCCAGAACGTCTTCATAAATCTTACCTTCTTCGTTGATCCGGCCATAGTATTCGATCTTCTGTCCCCGTACGACTCTTGCAAGCCATAGAGGATAATCCATACTCATCTGATTATACTTCATCTTGCGAAGCGCGACCCATACGGGCTGCTTTTCCGGATCATCCTTGATCGTTCCCGTATAATTTCTGGCGACAAAGATATGAAACCGAATATTCATTTTAGGCATATTGAAGTTCAGTCTGCCCATATATTCGGGGTCTTCACAGACAATACCTGTATCCGTCTCGAGTGTACGGGCAGCAATCTGCTGCATTCTGTCTTTGTCTCCCACGATCCCGATCACACCGGAAAACTTTCCGGGTTTTTTTTGCATATTGACACGATCGATCAGCAGGACGTTCTCCAGTTTGTCAGCAGCGAAAGCGATGACATACTCTTTTTCCGGTTTCCAGCCGATCCAGCCTTTTTTCTTTCGTTCGTTTTCCTGCCGGATCTTCTCCTCCATCGTGGCCTTATTCAGTTCCGGACGAAGCTTTTTCTGACAGTCATTGCACAGGTTTCCGTCATTGGCAAGGAACTCTGTGATACTGAGTCTTTTCCCGCATACCGGACACTTTGTCTTATATGGGAAGATCGTCTTATGGAACACTATGAAAATAACAAGGACCACAGCCGGTCCGATATAGGCCATCATCATAGGCCAGCGCCCGGAATAGATGAGATAATAGTCTACCCAGATCAGCACAGAGAGAAACATGACGATCATGGCACCTCTGGCCTTCATTCGGCTTTTGAAGCCGCCTCTGATCAGGCTGAACAGCCACAGTCCGCCGAAGAACAGAAAAAAGATATATCCTTCGACAACTTTCTGCACAAAATTCTGCATCCTTACTCGATAACCATAACGGCCACACCATCAGGAATGGCTGTAATCGTTGCATCCTTTCTGCCGATGATTTCTTCGGCAAGTCCCATTGCTTCTTCCAGTGAGTGAGCCGGGATCATATGAAGTCCTCTGACCATATCATCCGGTGCTTCAGAGATATAGATGACCGATGCTCTCTGAAGAACCCGAATAAAGATCTGTGTCTGCCACTGATCCGGAACGGTTTCGTTTCTGCCTCTGGAAAGGAAAAGCGCGAGTGTCTTTTCAATATCAGGCTCATCAGCCATCTGGTGATAGAAGTGCTCTCCACCGTGACCATCATTGCTCTTTGCCATCATGATGATGACGCCGCCCGGTTTGACAGTCGCTTCCGCTGCTGTCATACCCTTTACAGCCTGATAAATATTCTGATCCAGCGGATAACCTCCATTGGTCGTCAGAACGATATCAGCCGGTTTGGCATCGACTTTGCAAAGAGAAGACAGGAAATCACATCCAACTTTATGCGCCTCTTCCATGTCACCGGCTACAGCAAAGATAGCTTCTTTCTCCGCATTGATGACAACATTGCAGATAAAGGCCAGCTTAGCTGCTCTGGCTGCAAACACCATATCTTTATGGATCGGGTTGCCTT
>JAFOIR010000440.1 GCA_017420625.1 Bacillota bacterium | reverse complement strand
GCCTGGCGGGATCGGAACGCTGGATGAGATCACGGAGATCCTGTCCCTTTACTCTCTGAAGATCGTGACCGGACCGGTCATCTTCTATAATATGAACGGTTACTATGAACCGATGAAAGCGGTTCTGAAGAATATCCTGCAAAATGGCTTTGGAAGGGATGAATACTTCCGAAACGTCGTCTTTGCGGAGGGGCTTGACGAGATCAAGGAGGCAACAGGGGCATGGCATGGCTGCAAGCAAAGTGTGCAACAGCGGAGCTGTGAGTCTGAACCGCTTCGCGGTTCCGAAACGATCACAAGGAGGGAACAATGGAGATCTTAAGCCGATTGAACAGCCCGGTGATGTATATCATCTGCGGCAGTATCGTGTTATTCGTTGCGATCGTGTGCATTGTTTTTGCCGTGCGTGCTTACCGTGCGGGTAAAGCGATCGGGATGGACGTATCGAAAATGAAACGGACTATCATCGCCAGTGCGACCTTTGCTGTTCTTCCCAGTGTAGGCATTCTTCTGGGCGTTATTGCCCTCTCCGGAAGTCTGGGAACCCCCTGGCCGTGGCTGAGACTCTCGGTCATCGGCGCGCTGCATTATGAAACACAGGTGGCAGAAGCTGCGGCAGAGCAGACAGGACTGACAAGTCTGTCCGCTTCGCAGATGACGCCGGAGGCATTCTCTACGATCGCACTGGTCATGAGTACCTGCATCATGTGGGGCATGGTGCTGGCTTTCTTCCACTGCAAGGCATATACGAAGAAACTCGGCGGATCTTCTGAGAAAAAAGAGGCCGCCGGAACAGATCAGGTACAGGAGAAACCGGCCAAAAAGAAAAAGCTCAATCTATCCGGCTTCGGCGACAAGGCCATGACCGCTATGTTTATCGGTCTGGTCTCCGCCTATATCGGCAGCTATATCGGATCGCTCATTTCCGGTGAAGGACTTTTTACCTTTAAAGGCAGCGCGATCCCGCTGGCTGTGGCCATCATTGGTGCTTTGGCGATGGGTCTTTTCCAGTATCTTCGCAGCCGGTTCAAAGCCGAATGGCTGGACAGCTTTTCGATCGCCGGCAGCATGCTTTGTGCGATGACCGCGGCCATTTTCCTGGCCCGGATCCTGTAAGGAGGTGAGAAGCATGAGTGAAGAAATGAAAAAACAGGAAATCTATGATCGATATCTTGCTTCTACTCACCGGTTCGGACGGATCATGACGATCATTACACTGGTTCTCCTGCTGGGTGCGCCGTTTGTGATCGGTGCCTATCTTGGCGCGATGCCGAACATGGCAGCCTTTGGAAAAGCCATGCTGGCGATCGGCATCATTTATCTGATCAGCGGTATCGTGGAATATCTGATCTATGTCCCCATGCTGGGTGCCGGCGGAAGTTATCTGGCTTTCATCACCGGCAACCTGATCAACATGAAAATCCCCTGCGCCATGAATGCAAAGGATATCGTCGGAGCCAAATCCGGTACACCGGAAAATGAGATCATCAGTACGCTGTCCATCGCGACTTCATCTCTGGTGACGATCATCGTTCTGGCGCTCGGCGTCATGCTGATGATCCCGCTGCAGCCTGTGCTGCAGTCGCCGGCTTTGCAGCCTGCATTTGAAAACGTCGTACCGGCACTGTTCGGTGCCATGGCCTGCAAGTACTATAAGGGCAACTTCAAAATAGCGGCGATCACCCTGCTGGTGATGACGCTCTTATTCACGCTGGTACCGTCTCTGACGGGTTCGACCAGCTTTATGATCATTCCAAGCGGCGCGATTGCTATCGGACTTGCGCTGCTGCAGCATCTGAAGCAGAAGGAAGGAGAAAAAGCATGAAAAAACAATGGCTGATCCCGGGTGTTCTTGCGCTGCCGCTGCTTGTTGGCGCTGCGCTGGGAAGTACACTGGCAAAGGGGAAAAAGGTTTCTAACTGGCAGCCCGAGGCGGATCCGGAAAGAGAAGAAGCATATGCGAAAAAACTTTCCACGATGGTTCAGTATGAGACAGTTTCCCGGATGGATGAGATCCAGCGGGAGAAATTCCTGGGCTTTCACAAGGTGCTGGAAGAATTGTTCCCGCTGCTGCATCAGAATCTGGAAAAGACCGAGATCGACGGAAGTCTCTTGTATCTGTGGAAAGGCTGGCATTCGGACAAGCCTGTTATTCTGATGGGACATCAGGACGTCGTCCCGGCAGAAGGAAAATGGGAACACGAACCATTCTCCGGTGATATTGAAAATGGTAAAATCTGGGGACGCGGAAGCTCCGATGACAAATGCTCCGTCATGGCATTCATGCAGGCAGTCGAGGAACTGCTGAAAGAAGGATTCGTACCGGAACAGGATATCTATCTCGCCTCATCCAGCGGGGAAGAAGTGGACGGACCCGGTGCCCGGAAGATCGTGGAGGAACTGGAAAGACGCGGCGTCAAACCGTTCCTTGTCTGTGATGAAGGCGGTGCGATCGTTACCGAACCCATCGGCGGCATCAAAGGCAACTTTGCCATGGTAGGTGTGCTGGAAAAAGGCATGGGCAACCTGACCGTGTCTGCCTATTCGAACGGCGGTCACAGCAGCTATCCAAAGAAAAACTCTCCGATTGCCCGGCTCTCGAAATTCGTTGCGGATATCGAGAAACATGACCCCATGACCGTAGAATTTGAACCGGAAACGGAAGCCATGTTCAAGGCACTGTCCGGATACGGTCCCTTCTATATGCGTCTTCTTTTCGGCAACCTGTGGCTGTTCAAGCCGCTTTTGAAAGCTCTGCTTCCTAAGATCTCCCCGCAGGCCGGTGCACTTCTGAAGACGACCATCGCTTTCACGCAGCAGAGCGGTTCCGACGGCGCCAATGTCATGCCGCAGGAAGCAACACTGAATATCAACCTTCGCTATATTCCGCATCAGGGCAAAGAAGAAAGCGACAGGATCATTGAAGAGATCGCGAAGAAATATGATCTGGTCATTTCAAAGAATACCGGCTATGATGCACTTGAACCAGTCAGTACGAAGAGCGAAGCCTATCATCTGGTGGAAGAGGTCATTCATGAGACATTCCCGGGACTTCCTGTCTGTCCGTATGTAATGACTGGCGGCACGGACGCCCGCAATTAT
>JAFOIR010000439.1 GCA_017420625.1 Bacillota bacterium | reverse complement strand
TTGACACTCCTCTGCCAGCATCAGCTTGGCTGAGACAGTATCGATCGCATCAACAACATAATCATAGACAGAAAAATCAAACTGATCGGCTGTATCCGGGAGATAAAAGATCGGGTATGTCTTTACGACACAATCAGGATTGATATCGTGTACCCGCTCTTCCGTCACTTCCGTTTTCAGTCTGCCGATCGTCGAATGAAGTGCAATGATCTGCCGATTGATATTGCTTGGAGCAACCCGGTCAGAATCGATCAGATCCAGCGCACCCACTCCGGATCTGGCCAGAGCTTCCACCACATAGCTTCCTACGCCGCCAAGACCAAATACAGCGATCCGACACCTGCCGAGTTTTTCGATTCCCTCATCACCGATCAAGAGCGCGGTTCTTCCAAAGATCTCTTTTACCATTTTATTGAATCAGGTTTCCGTCAATATAGACGGCTTTAACATAGGTATCGCTGACCATCGGGTCTCCATCGCAAAGAACGATATCGGCATCCTTTCCAACTTCCAGTGAACCTACCCGATCTGCAATGCCAATATGCTTTGCAGGATTGATCGTGATTGCTTTTAATGCCTCAAACGGATCCATTCCGGCCTTTACAGCCAGTCCTGCACAAAGCGGCAGATACTCCTGCGGAATCACAGGTGAATCCGTAATGATAGATACCTGACAGCCTTTGGCAGCCAGAATGCCTGGTGTCGTCCAGGATTTGTTCTGCAGCTCAAACTTGCTGGCATGCGTAAGCGATGGACCAACTGCCATCGGATAATTCGTTTCCGCCAGCTTATCTGCGATTAAGTGGCCTTCCGTCACATGCTCCAGTGTCAGATCAACATCAAATTCCTTTGCCAGACGAATCGCAGTCAGAATATCGTTTGCCTGATGCGCATGGATCTTCAGCGGGATCTCTTTCTTCAGGACGGGGATCATCGCTTCACATTTAAAATCAAATCCGGGTTTCTTGGACAGATCGTCACCGGCGGCTTCTTTCTTTGCAAGGTATTCTTTCGCTTTGAAGAGCATATTGCGAATCACAGATGCCGTAGACATACGGGCAAAGTTTCCCTTGTCACGATAGCAGCGTTTGGGATTCTCTCCGAGTGCCCCTTTCATCGCCACAGGATCCTTGATGATCATATCATCCACACAGATTCCGGTCGTTTTGACTGCGATCCAGGTACCGCCGATGGCATTGGCACTTCCCTGACCGGTCGCAACACTGGTCACACCGGCTTTCGCTGCCATATGTACAGACGGATCCAGCGGATTGAAGCTGTCGATCGCTCGCAGGTGCGGGGTGCAGATATCCCCCATCTCGTTATAATCAGCTCCCTCAAAGCCAATTCCCCATCCATCCAGGCCAAGATGACAGTGTGCATCAATAAAGCCGGGATAGACTCTGAGTCCGGATGCATCGACGATCTCTTCTCCTTCAGCAGCAATATCTTTTCCGATCTGGCAGATTTTTCCGTCTTTTATCAAAATATCGCCTTTGTAGGGCTTTTTGTGAACCGCATCATAGATCATTCCATTTTTGATCAGCATATTGAATATCCTCCTAAGGAAATATAAGACTGTTAATTCATTATAGTCTGTTCCTGTCAGCACTTGCAAGAGACAAAAGTACCATTTTCTTCCGGGATCTGCGCATTTCATCCCCGAAAAACAAGAGCCTCGGACGTTCCTCCGAGGCTCTGCCTGTCAAATATGTTGTTTACGGTTTCAGCTCCAGATACAGATCCCGGTACTGTTTCGCGGAATTCTCCCAGGAAACATCTTTCTCCATATCACGGATCACCATCTGATCCCAGTATTCTCTCTCTGTAAAATACAGTGTCTTGGCACGGTTGATAGCATCCAGCAGCAAGCCGTTCTCATAACGGTCAAAGGTAAAGCCGTTGCCTTCATTAGTAAACATATTGTAGGGAGCAACCGTATCTTTCAGTCCACCGGTCTCACGAACGATCGGAACGGTACCATAACGCATAGCGATCAGCTGTGTCAGACCACAGGGCTCAAAGAGTGATGGAACCAACAGTGCATCGGAGGCCGCATAGATCTTATGTGCCCTTCCTTCATCATACATGATGTTGGAGCAGACACTTCCTTTGTATGCACTCTCGTAGTAGCGGAAAGAATCCTCGTAGCGTCCGTCACCGGTACCCAGCACGATAAACTGCGTATTGCCGTCGATCAGCTGCGGGATGATCGAGTTGACCAGATCAAGACCTTTCTGATCCGTCAGACGGGAAATGAGTCCGATCACAAACTTGGATTCATCGACTTCCAGTCCGAGCTCTTCCTGAAGGGCTTTCTTATTGGCTTTCTTCTTCTCAATAACATCCGCCTTGCTGTACGGAGCAGCCAGTTTTTCGTCCTTACTGCTGTCCCACATATCTACGTCGATACCATTGACGATTCCGCGAAGTTTGCCGCTGTGATACCGCAGATGTGCATCCAGTCCTTCCCCATAGAATGGTGTCTGAATTTCTCCGGCATACGTTCCGCTGACGGTCGTAATCATGTTCGCATAGGTAAGACCACCCTTGAACATGTTCGCGTCTTCATAGCCCTGCTTGAGCGCATCCTTGTTGAATACATAATCCGGGAGGCCAGACCAGTAACGGATCGTCGGAATATTGTAGATGCCCTGGAAGCGCAGATTATGGATCGTGATTATTGTCTTTGCGCTGGATACAGGCGTTCCCTCAAACAGTGTATGCAGATACACCGGTACAAGGCCAGCCTGCCAGTCATGGCAATGGATGATATCCGGGATCCAGTTCATATAGTTGAGGGCTGCAAGTGCCGCTTTTGCGAAGAAGCAGTATTTGGGAATATCATCGATCAGGTTGATGTAGGGATTGCCGGCACTGAAGAATTCTTCGTTGTCGATGAAATCATATACCACACCGTCCCAGACATATTCCATGATTCCCACATAGAAAGAACGTCCATCAGCACACAGGTCCATCATGAAATCACCACGATAGATCATCTTTTCCTGATA
>JAFOIR010000438.1 GCA_017420625.1 Bacillota bacterium | reverse complement strand
TTGTCACCGATATAAAGTTCGCCGTCACTGATCTCCTCCAGACCTGCAATCATACGAAGGGTCGTGGACTTACCGCAGCCGGAAGGACCTACGAAGATGATGAATTCCTGATCTTCGATATCCAGGTTGAAATTGTTGACAGCGGTGATGCCGTTACCATAAGTTTTCTTGATGTTTCTCAGTGATAAACTTGCCATACTTGCCTCCTTAGAATAGGTAAAAATTGCTTTTTATGTTGATATTAATATATCCTTTTTCCTTTGGCTTTTCCATCGTTTGAATCAACAAATTTGTTCTTTCTTATTTGTCCATTTTGCTATATCAAAGGATTTATGATAGAATATCTGTAGAATATGTACATTCGTTTTATGATAATGTCAGCAGGAGAAAGACAAAATGACAAAAAGTGTTTTGATCACAGGTGCCTCCCGTGGCATCGGATATACCGCTTGTATCGGGTTTCTGAAAGCAGGCTGGAAAGTTTTTGCGTGCGCGAGAGATATTCATCTGCTTACCGATCTGTCAAATGAATATGCTTCTCTTTATCCTGTCGCCTGCGACCTGAAAGATCCGGTCCAAATCGATCATATGTTTCAGATGATCAAACAACAAGTCGATCATCTGGACGCTGTCATCAATAATGCCGGTATTGCGCATATCGGACTTATTCAGGACATGAGCATCGATGAATGGGATGAACTGATGCATGTCAATCTTCGTGCTCCTTTTATGATCATCAAATCAGCACTGCCCGGAATGCTGAAAGAACATGCGGGCACTATTGTCAATATCTCTTCAATGTGGGGAACCTATGGTGCATCCTGCGAAGCAGCCTATTCTGCTTCCAAAGGCGGGCTGAATGCACTTACCAAAGCGCTGGCAAAAGAACTTGCGCCTTCCGGTATCCGTGTAAACGCAATTGCCGCAGGCGCCATTGACACAACCATGAATGCTTTCTTGTCTTCTGAAGAAAGGAAGCAGTTGGAAGACGAAATCGGTCTTGGACGACTGGGCCGTCCGGAAGAGGTCGCCGATCTGATTCTGTATCTCTGCAGTGAAAAAAGCAGTTATCTGACGGGAGCTGTTATTCCGCTCGACGGAGGATATTAAAAGAGTGTGCCGTTCTACTTCCCTTCGATCGGAAATTCACCCAGGAAACGATACATTCCACTGACTGGATCTTTATCGGAATAATCGATAGCGACCCACTGATCTTCCAAAACTCTGATCTGCACCCGGTGACTTTTCAGCGCCGGGTCTTTTTCATCCAGGAGTCGAAGAATCTTTTCTGCCTTCTCTTTTCTTTCTTTTCCTGAAGCGAAGTATTCTTTCCCGCCTGCGAGATCTTCCAACCCCTCCGGGATACGGTCAGATGGTGTATAAGTATAATAATCCATCAGCAGAACACCCTTCAGATCCCAATCGGAATCATCTTCCATGCGTTCCAGATGTCGTGCCATTATCTCGAAAAGTTCAAAAACACCGGTAGGTACGAACAACTTGCCTTCCTTTTCCATCCGATCAGCAAGACCAAGAAAAATCCGGTATGGTGTCTGACGATATTCGATCAGTGACAGAGTCCTGGCAAAATGACCTGAATTATAGAATTTCTCAAGCGCATCCTCGACTCGTTTCAGTTCGAAAAGATCTTCACTGCTTAAAACTCTGTTTTTCAGCACTTCATATGGCGGATGGGATGAGAACTGATATCCGTAGGTCGTCACCAGATTCTCCATCGGTGATCCGGAAAGCAGCTTCAGAAATCCCAGCTGAAGCTGGTGAGCATGCAGACTGTAAACGTCATTAAACGATTGTCTAAACCGTTCCAGAGTCTCAGTAGGCAATCCGGCAATCAGATCAACATGCAGATTCAGATTGCCTCGTTCCCGGAGCCTTCGGATATTGCTGAAGAGTCGTTTGACCGAAGGGTTGCGTCCGCAGGCTTTCAATGCTTCCGAAGAAGTCGACTGGATCCCTATCTCCAGCTGAACTCTGCCTGGCTTCATATTTCTCAGAAGCTCGATCATTTTTTCTGTCAGAATATCTGCTTCGATCTCAAAGTGAAAGTTTGTGGGTACTTCGTCCGGCAGCGCCTGAATCCATTCCAGAATCCAGATCGTCCGCTGTGCATGGCAGTTAAAAGTACGGTCAATAAACTTGATCTGTTTAACACCGCGATCTGTCAGACTCTTTAATTCCTGAAGCACTCTTGCCAGCGGAAGCTCCCGAACCTTTTTGTCTGTCCCCGGTCCTTCTGCACCGGACAGACAATAGGCACAGCGAAACGGACATCCTCTTGAAGCTTCATAATAGATCATCCGATTGGCAAAAGGTGATAAGTCATCGTACAGGAAGGGAAGTTCCGAAAGATCCGACATCGGATTTGAAAAAATCGTTTTTCCTTCCCTGGTAAACTGCCATTCTTCCGGTATTTTTTCTCCGATCTCACTCAGCAGCCAGGCTGTAAAAGGCCGCTCTCCTTCACCGGAAATAATGATATCCACGTCTTCTTCTCTGAGTGATTTACCCTGAAGTCCATAAGATACTTCCGGACCACCAACCACAATCATCAGCTGTTCTCTGGCCTTTTTCAGATCACTTGAGAGTCTGGAGATCATTTCCAGATTCCAGAGATAGCAGGAGAAGCAGACTGCATCAGGCTTCTCCTTTAAAATATCATAATAGAGCTGATCCTCCGGCTGATTGATCGTATATTCACGAATCTCGATTCTCGGCAGACGGATCATATTCTTTTTGGCGAAATTCTCCGCATACAGTTTTAAGTCATAGACAGCCGGACAGGAATGAATGAATTTGGCATTCACCGCGACCAGCAGAACTTTTCCGGATAACGGTCTCACTTTGATGCCAGCCTTTCCAGCATTCCCGCTTGTTTTTCGAGTATCAGATGATTATATACGAAGAAACTGACCTCGTCCGCTCCGCCCTTCATACATTCACCGATCGCTTCTTCAAGAGAGGGATCATCCAGCTCGATGATCGGAACCAGTCGTCGTTTGCCGATCATGGTTCTTGCACGCCGTGTTTCTTCCCGGATCAGCCTGACGTCCAGACCCTCCCGCATCACAGCCGGATCTTCATATCCTGTCAGTTCGATCCCTGTCAGACCACTGAGAAGCCTGATCCGGTCATTGGCATCCAGATCGATTGCTTTTTCGAGCATTTTCAACATATCCGAAAGCTCCACATTGAGGCACGAAGGTCCGCTCTCTTCTGGATAACATCGATAGATCATCGGTGAATAAATATTCATGTAGGGTGCCAGATCACGATAGCTTTGTCCAACCAGATCGGCAAGCGCTGGTGTAAAGATGAAAATTCCCGTCTGCAGCTGTGGATTCACATCTTTGACTGCCTGGCAGAAATTGATCAGATGTTCAGTCGTAGCGGCTCGTCTGAACTGGAACCATTCATAGATTCCATGCAGATACCATCCAATCTTCACTGGCTTTCCATGCAGATAATCAAACAGTTTGGCGGCCGCATCTCTGATTTCATCAGGATCAAACCCCATGGCTTTTGCCTTCGCCATACAACTGGGACAAAAGCAGGTGAAAAAGGCATCCGTTCCATCCGGAAGCGGTCCTGAAGAAGGTGAAGAAAACCTGGCTCCATCGATGATCACACCTTTGATTCCCGGTGTTTTTGCCAATTCCCTGATTTTTGAAAGATTATATTCACGAACCTCTTTTCGCGTTGGACAGGTAGAAGAAAACCAGTGCCGCTTATCTCCCCATGGATCTTCAGCCAGCCATGTATCATCCGTAAAATCCGGGCCGCGGTATGCGCCTGAGGCCACATAGGCATCCATTCCTGCCTCAAACCCGGCTTCGGCTGTTTGTGTTCCGCCAACTACACTTGTGAACCCGATCTTTTTCAGCTCTGAGATGCCCGTCAGTACATCCGGCTGATGCTGATCGGTCGATCCATACATCCAGAGTTTCATTTCAAAGTAATCTCCACTACAGTGTCGTTCTCATCCGGCAGCGGGAAAGTCAGGACTCGTTTGTCATCAAAGAAGAAAAATGCATCATTCGGATATTCCCTGACATTCCAGTATTCCGTGAGCTTAAGTTCAGAACCGTCTTTCAGAAGACGCAGGTGATCGATTTTTCCGGCCAATCCTTCCAGACAGATCGCTCCCATGCATTCTTCATAGATATGAGCATAGAGTTTCTTACCCTTCTGTGTATAGCGACCCCATTCAGGCTTTGGACAATCGGCATAACCGCAGCCATAGATACTTTCACTGTTATCTTTCATCCATGCTGCCAGATCTTTCAGAATCCGGACAGATTCTTCCGGGAAGCGACCCTTCGCATCCGGTCCGACATTCAGCAGTAAGTTGCCGCCTTTGCTGACACATTCCACCAGATTGCGAATCAACATTCTTGAACTCTTGAAATGCTTATCTGCGCTGGCATATCCCCAGTTGTCGTTCATTGTAATACAGGCTTCCCACGGAATCGGATCACCATCCTCATCGGTAATACCACGTGCCGGGATCATTTGTTCCGGACATGCAAAGTCACCGGCATAAACAGAAGGATGCTTGGTCTTGATCGTTCCTGATTTTTCCCCGCTTCCCTCGAGTCGGTTATCAATGATCAGATGCGGCTGAAGACTCCTGGCCATTTCCACCAGTTCGGTAGCTTTCCACTTCTCTCCATTCATATCATCATAAGAAAAATCAAACCACATAATGTCGATTTTTCCATAATTTGTGAGAAGCTCTCTTACTTGTCCATGCATATATTCAAGATACCGGTCAAACTGACGTCCTTCATTTCCAAATGCCGGATTATTGCGCATCGGGTGGGCACGGTCACCATAATGCGGATAATCCGGATGATGCCAGTCCAGCAGTGAATAATACAGTCCAACTTTCAGCCCTTCTGCACGGAAAGCATCCAGATACTCCCGCACCAGATCCCGCCCGCAGGGAGTATTGGTAGATTTATAATCCGTCAGTGCTGAATCGAACAGGCAGAATCCATCGTGATGTTTTGCTGTTAAAACCGCATATTTCATACCGGCTTCCTTAGCCAGATGAGCCCACTGTTTCGGATCATATAAAACCGGATTGAATTCCTTAAAGAAAGGTTCGTAATCTTCTATCGTGATCTGTTCATGTGAACGTACCCATTCACCTCTGGCGGGAATTGAATAGATCCCCCAATGAATAAACATACCAAAGCGGTCATGCTGAAACCATTCTGTTCTTCTGGTTCTGTCTGCGATTCTGTCATTCATGGCGCTGTCCTCCGAAAACGAATATTTCTTTTGTTAATTTTACACAAGAACCCTGTGAGATTCAAGGGCCGATTCTTATATTTTGGTTATGTATTTTCTTTCATTATTTATGTATAATTATACCACATTTGAGAAACACCTTGTTAAGGAGACTTATGATCATGTCGAAAGAAAAAATCGTTCTTGCTTACTCCGGCGGCCTGGATACCACAGTCATTATTCCCTGGCTGAAAGACAACTATGACTGCGATGTTATTGCGGTTTGTGTAGATGTCGGACAGGGAAAGGAAACTGACGGTCTGGAGGAAAGAGCGATTAGATCAGGCGCCAGCAAATTCTATTTGAAAAACGTTACGGAAGAATATATCACCAAATATATCTACCCGACTCTCAAAGCCGGTGCTGTTTATGAAACATCCTATATGCTTGGTACATCCATGGCTCGACCGCTGATTGCCAAGACATTGGTTGATATTGCCAAAGCAGAAGGCGCTTCCGCTATCTGCCATGGCTGCACAGGAAAAGGCAACGATCAGGTTCGTTTTGAGCTGACTATCAAGGCTCTGTGTCCGGATCTTAAGGTCATTGCTCCCTGGCGGATCTGGGATATGAAATCCCGTGACGATGAAATCGCCTATTGTGAAGAACGCGGTATTGAATGCCCGGTCAAAAAAGGTGATTCTTACAGCCGCGACAGGAATATCTGGCATGTTTCCCATGAAGGTCTCGAACTGGAAGATCCCGCTAATGCTCCTGATTATGAGAAGATCCTGAAAATGTGCAAGACTCCGCAGAGTGCTCCGGATGAACCTACTGCCATCAGCCTTGAATTTGAAAAAGGTGTCCCGGTAGCCCTGAACGGAGAAAAGATGGATCCGGTCAGTCTTCTGAAGAAGCTCAACGAGATTGGCGGAGCAAACGGTATCGGCATCATTGATATTCTGGAAAACCGTGTCGTTGGAATGAAATCCCGTGGCATCTATGAAACTCCGGGCGGAACCATCATGTTCAAAGCACATGAACAGCTCGAGCATATGGTGCTGGATAAACAGACCTATGCCTATAAGCAGCAGATCGCCATCAAGTTTGCGGAACTGGTCTACTCCGGTGAATGGTTCACTCCTCTTCGCCAGGCCCTGTCCGCTTTCGTCGATTCCACTTCTGAAGTCTGTTCCGGAACCGTCAATATGCTTCTGTACAAGGGCAACATTATTCCGGCCGGTACGACTTCTCCTTATTCTCTCTATGATGAGTCCATTGCCAGCTTTACGACCGGCGAACTCTACTCCCATAAGGATGCAGCCGGATTTATCAACCTGTTTGGCCTTTCCATGAAGATTCGGGGAATGAAGGGATTAACAAAGGAAGATTAAAACGAACCATTTTGATTTAAACCAGAAACGTGAAGAACCCAGGACGAAGTTTTCGTTCCTCCGCAGATGAGGCCAGGCCTCATAAGTCGGAACCAAAACTGTCCTGGGTTCTTTTACGCTCTTACAAGTATTAAACTGTTCTACTCCATATCGATTAATCCTGACGATCCGGAGCTTTGATTATTTCCCCTGCAGGTATTCATCAATGGCTTTTGCTGCAACTTTTCCGGCACCCATAGCAGAGATAACCGTTGCTGCACCTGTCACAGCATCACCGCCGGCATAAACGCCTTCCCGGCTGGTCGCGCCGGTAGATTCTTCCACCACGATACCACCGCGGCGGTTTACTTCCAGTCCCTGGGTAGTGGATTTGATCAATGGATTCGGAGAGGTCCCGATCGCCATAACGACAGTATCAACGTCGATCGTAAACTCGCTGTCCGGAATCGGAACAGGACGGCGGCGGCCTCTCTCATCCGGCTCACCCAGTTCCATCTGGATGCATTTCATGCCGATCACGTTGCCGTTCTTGGGATCACGAGGATTATCGGGATTATGATAACCAAGGATCTCGGTAGGATTCGTGAGAAGCTTGAAGATGATGCCCTCTTCCATCGCATGCTCGACTTCTTCCTTACGGGCCGGCAGCTCGTCCAGAGAACGGCGATAAACGATCGTTACTTCATCAGCCCCAAGGCGAAGAGCGGTACGTGCTGCATCCATCGCAACATTGCCGCCGCCCACGACCGCCACGCGGCCGCCTTTGGAGATCGGGGTCACCGGATGCTCGCGGAAAGCTTTCATCAGGTTGGAGCGAGTCAGATATTCATTGGCAGAATAGACGCCTTTCAGGCTCTCTCCGGGGATATTCATGAAGTTGGGAAGACCGGCACCGGAGCCAATGAAGACAGCTTCATAGCCCATATCCATGATCTCATCAACAGTCAGCGTCTTACCAATGACCATGTTGGTCTCAACATCGACGCCCATCGCTTTCAGATTGTCAACTTCCTTCTGCACGATCGCCTTCGGCAGACGGAACTCCGGAATGCCATAAACCAGCACGCCGCCGGCCAGGTGAAGGGCTTCGAAGACTGTTACCTTGTAGCCTTTCTTGGCAAGGTCACCGGCACAGGTCAGTCCGGAAGGACCGGACCCGATAATGGCAACTTTATGACCATTGGGTTCCGGTACGGAAGGAGCCTCGACAGCATGAGCATTATGCCAGTCCGCAACGAACCGCTCCAGACGTCCGATACCTACGGGTTCTCCTTTGATTCCACGTACGCATTTGGCTTCACACTGGCTTTCCTGCGGACAGACACGACCGCAGACTGCCGGCAGGGAAGATGTTTCACTGATGATCTGATAAGCGCCTTCATAATCCCTTGCTTTGATCTTTTCAATAAACTCAGGAATATGAATGTTGACAGGACATCCCGCGACACACGGCATATTCTTGCAGTGCAGGCAGCGAAGCGCCTCATCGACTGCTGTTTCCTCGGAATAACCGA
Source organism: Bacillota bacterium (assembly GCA_017420625.1). The sequence goes on along the minus strand of JAFOIR010000438.1, from coordinate 6,345 downwards.
TCGCTACTTCCTCAAAATTATGGGCACGAACCTTGGGATCCTGAGAAGGCATCGGGTTCTTTTTCAAAGACATGTTTGCCATTTATGCCTGTACCTCCCTGAATAAGTTGCAGGTTTCTTCATAAGCCTGCCGTTCAAAATCACGGAACATCGCACCGCGCTGCATCGCTTCATCAAAATCAACTTCATATCCATTGAAATCCGGGCCGTCCACACAGGCAAACTTCGTCACTCGTTTCCCGTCCTGAATCAGTGACAGACGGCATCCACCGCACATACCGGTTCCGTCGATCATGATCGGATTCATTGAAACGGTGACCGGCACCTCAAAAGGTTTGCAGGCCAGCACAACAAATTTCATCATGATGAGGGGGCCGATCGTAATAACTTCATCGAACTTCTCTCCGGCTTCCAGCATTTCCTTCAGTGGAATCGTAACATTGCCCTGTCGCGCATAGGAACCATCATCTGTCATAACGATCAGCCGATCGGAACAGGCAGAAAATTCATCTTCCAGAATCAGCAGATCCTTGTTTCTGAAGCCAATGATCGATGTTACTTCCACGCCAAGCTCATGCAGCTTTCTGGCTACCGGGAGCGCGATCGCACATCCTACACCGCCGCCAACGACACAAACTCTTTTTCTGCCTTCGGTCTCAGTCGCTTTCCCCAGCGGTCCTACGAAGTCCTGCAGCGATTCTCCGACCTGTTTATGGTTCAGTTTCTCTGTCGTCGCACCAACGATCTGGAAAATGATCTGAACGGTGCCTTTCTCTCGATCGCATCCGGCGATCGTCAGCGGGATTCGCTCTCCATCCTCATCGACACGAAGAATGATAAACTGTCCCGGCTCTGCCTTTTTTGCGACATACGGTGCCTCCACTTCCATCAGTGTGACGGTTGGATTGAGGCTTTCTTTCCTTGTAATCCGATACATCTTGTTCTCCCTCAGTTTCTTACTTTTTCAGTTCCCATACCGTGCCTTCACGGGTATCCTTGATCACCACGCCCTGCTCCAGAAGCTCCGCACGGATCGCATCTGCCTTCGCAAAATCCTTCGCTTTCTTGGCTTCCTTACGCAAAGCGATCTTTTCTTCTATCATCCGGACGAGATCTTCATCGGCTTCCGGCTTTTCTTCTGCTCTTTCTTTTAAAAGATCCAGGGAGAGCACTTTGTCGAAATCTTCGATCACTGCCCGCTTGGTTGCATCCGAAAGAGCGGAATCCTTCAGAACATCGTAGACCAGGGTCAGACCGGAGGAAGTGTTCAGATCATTGCCCACCAGTTCGATGAATTTCGCCCGGTAAGCCTCCACCTGTACCGGATCCACTTCGCCTTCCTTTTTCAGCTGAGCGATACGGCCAAGCAGCTTGCTGTAGGTAGCTGCCATGTTATCCAATACATCATAGGAAAACTCCAGTGGTTTACGATAATGAGAGGATAAGCAGAACATCCGGTAGACCAGCGGATCGTATCCTTTCTCCTTCAAAACAGATACCGTCAGAATATTGCCGGTGGACTTAGCCATCTTGGCACCATGGTCGTTCAGGTGCTGCACATGGAACCAGTGACGGCACCAGGGATGACCCAGATATGCTTCACTCTGTGCGATCTCGTTGGTATGATGCGGGAAGATATTGTCGACACCGCCGCAGTGAAGATCCAGATCGCCGCCCAGGTGACGGATGGAGATCGCGGAGCACTCGATATGCCAGCCGGGATATCCCTCACCCCAGGGGCTGTCCCATTTGAGTGCCTGATCTTCAAACTTGGACTGCGTGAACCACAGAACGAAATCTGCTTTATTTCTTTTATTCGTATCCTCTTCCACATCATCCCGAACACCGATCCTCAATTGATCTTCATCATGTCCGGTAAGAGCATAATAATTTTCTATTTTCGAAGTATCAAAATAGATGTTCGGCCCTGCCTGGTAGGCATACCCTTTTTCCAGCAGCACTTCGATCATATGGATGAAATCAGGAATCAGGGATGTAGCCGGCACCACTGTCTCCGGCTTTTTGATGTTCAGTGCCTCACAGTCTTTAAAGAATGCATCTGTATAAAACCGAGCGATCTCCATGACGGTCTTATGCTCTCTTTTCGCACCTTTGAGCATCTTATCCTCGCCGCTGTCCGCATCAGAAGTCAGATGACCGACATCTGTGATATTCATGACACGCTTTACGTCATATCCGCAGTAATTCAGATATTTCTCGAGTGCATCTTCCATAATATAGCTGCGAAGGTTTCCGATGTGCGCAAAATGGTATACCGTCGGACCGCAGGTATACATGTTGATCCGGTTTCCATTCACCGGGACGAATTCATCAATAGTCTTGGTCAGTGTATTATATAACTTCATATTCTTTCTCTTTTCTCAACGTTTTTTATCTACGATCGTGATATCATCCCCGTCTTCCAGGGTATGCCCCTCCAGCAGCAGGAGTTTCTCGGAAAGCAGACGGGAGAACGTTCCCACGACCGCTGTTTCAATAATCAGTTCGACGGGGGTTTTGAGCGCCCATTCAGGCGCATCACTATGATCCAGGATCCTTCCTGCAGCAAGCCGGACCTGATCCTCAAAATACTGAGCCGCATGGGAATGCAGCCCAGTGAACGTACAGTAGATCGACTTCACTTCCTCTTCTGAAATATCCATCGGTATGATTTTCTGAATCAATGCCAGACTCATTCCCTGTTTCAGAGAACAGATGATGATGAGATAGGCGATATGAATGCGAAAATACCGCTTCTTTTCCGGTCCCGGCATTACGCGCATCCGCACATAATTGTTGATCGTTGCTGCTGTGATGAACTGTTCTTCTTTCAGTTCCGGCGGCATATAATCAAGATACTGCTTCAAAAGAACGATAACCTGTTCCATATAAAGTCCGAAATCAGGAATCTCTTCCCACTCGGGCAGGCGATAGTTATCCAGGTATTTTTCCCACCTGCGTAGTTTTCCTGCAATTAATGCCTCATCATATTTCATGGCTCTCTCCATTCTCTTTCTCGGCATATGACAGCAATATCTGCCATCTCCTGTTATCATATCACACTTTACGCCGCTTGAAAAGATACTTCCAAAAAAACCGAACGTTGACGGAATGTTTAATATGTGATATACTAATATGGATTATTAGATCGGACTTTGCAAATTTCTGCAAAGTATTCCAACAGGAGATGCTTTATGTTCACAATTGTTACTGATACTTCCGCTAATTTGCCAACTCCTCTGGCCAAAGAAGCCGGACTGTTTGTTCTCCCCTTTACCTATACCATCGACGGGAAAACCTACGCTGCGGAAGATACCGAATCTTTTGATGGTGTCAGCTTTTATGAGAAGATTCGCCGCGGGATGCTCGTGACGACCTCTCTGATCAATACTCAGACCTACTTGGATCATTTTACACCTCTCGCTGAAAGCGGACAGGATATTCTGTTCATCAGTATGAGTTCCGGTATCAGCGGATCCTATAATTCCGCTGTTCTTGCCGCAGGAGAAATCCGCGAACAATTTCCCTCTGTCACGATCAGAACGCTGGACACGATGGGCGCATCTTTAGGCGAAGGATTGATTGCTCTGCGAGCTGCTGCACTCAAAAAAGAAGGCAAATCCCTGGAAGAAACCTATCAGGCCTGCCGTGATATGTGTCTTCATATGGGCCAGGTTTTCACTGTCGATAACCTCATGCATCTTCGTCGGACAGGACGCTGCTCCAATGCCAAGGCCGCGATCGGTACTGTTCTTAACATCAAACCTCTTCTGAAAGGGAATGAATTAGGACAGATCGTGACTTACGGTCAGGTGAGAGGGCGTAAAAAGTCTTTGATTGCACTCGCCAGATCCTATGAAGAACACGTACAGGATGCACAAAATCAAACCATCGGGATCGCACATGCAGGCTGCATTGAGGATGCAGTCTATCTGATCAGTTTGCTGAAACAGACCAAATATCCCCCGAAAGATATCCTGACGGTCATGTATGAACCCGTTACCGGATCTCATGTCGGTCCCGGTACTCTGGCTCTCTTCTTTCTGGGAGATGAAAACGTCAGATCTCTGAAAATGCCTGAGATCTGACGTATCCAAATAGAATTTGCAGTTGTAAGTCTGACTATATTCTGTGATGACCTGTCAAAGGTCATCTTTTTTATGCCTTTTTATTCAGGATCTTCCCCTTATCGAAGATCAGAACACCAAATCCTTCCCCGTTCTTTCCGCCGGAAAGATAATATTTTTTCAGTCCGCGCTGCATTCTGGTATCTTCCGGAAGATCTTCCACCGGCCCTTCTGCTGCAGCAAAGAAAATCCGCCAGGTAGGTTTGGAATTGTCCCCTTCCGATGAATCAATGATATCAAAATCACCGTTGAAAGAAAGGGTACTGCCGCCTTCCGGCCACGCCGATTTCATAGGCGGATAGAGAAGCCATGAGTCACAGAACGCGATAAACGGACGATCCGGTCCGAAGAAATCCTGCGCCGCCTGATAGGAAGCAAGTCTGGCTGCCTCATCAAAAGGCTCCTTACTGAAAGGAATATGGATCGAACAGACTTTATCCCCGGGTTTCACTTCGATCGTTCTCTCTCCGTCTGACCAGATGTAAGGCTCTTTGCCAGGATAGGGATGCAGTTCATACTCCAGACGACCGAGCTTATAGATCGTCAGTCGATAAAAGATGGGATACCACCAGAAAACGAAATTGCCCCAGACACCTTTCGTGTTCTTACATTCGATCATCTTATACCAGAGATCCTCGAACGTATCCAGGAATACTTTTTTCGAAATGCCGCGTATCTCATAGGTCTTCTCTGCTGGCTCCGCTGCCATAAGCAAAAACAGTCCCCAGAGAGTATATTCGTTCGCTCCGCTCTTTTCTGAGGCTTCTTTCACATACGGATAGATCGTCTTGAAATCAAAATCAGTTCGGTAGAAGGCTGCGAGTGCTTCCTTCATCTTTGCAACAACGCCGGATCCTTCAAGCAGTTCTCCTGCTTCTCTCAGCGCTGCGATGGCATCTTCCGAGAAGGAAAGCCTTCCGGCTAATTCCAGTGCATAGGTAATCGTCATCTTGATTTTCCTTTCTACGGATCTACTACTACCTTGATGGATTCTGATCCCATCTGCATGAGGATCGCTTCTTCCATCTGCTCCAACGGGAAATGATGCGTAATGATCGGTCCGAAGTTGATCTTTCCGGCATTGATCAGTCTGACTGCCCTTTCATGGGTATCCGGATTCACGAATGAACCGCTGATCGTCAGTTCCTTCTTATAGACATCAAAGAGCGGAAGCGGAAATGTCGCATCCACTTTCGGGACTGAGAACAGTACGATGTGGGCGCCTTTGGCTGCAAAATCGAACGCACTCTTCACCGCCGGATTATTGCCCACGCATTCGATCACGACATCAGCCCCGTCCTGACCCAGGATCTTTTTCAGCTGATCCATTGCATCCGGTTTGGTGGGATCGACTGTTCCATCAGCGCCAAGTTCCATAGCAACCTGGCGGCGCATCTCATTCGGTTCACTGACACAGATCCTTGCTGCACCGGACAGCTTTGCCAGCTGCATCATGATCAGACCGATCGCACCTCCGCCGATGATCACAACTGTATCGCCGGTCTTGATGTCGGCACGGTCAATGCCCCTCAGGCAGCAGGCTGTCGGTTCGGCCATCGCGCCGTACGCATAGGGCACCGAAGGATCCAGCTTAAAGGCCTGAGAAGCCGGAACGACACTGTATTCTTCAAACCCGCCATTCTGGGTAACGCCGATCGCTTTCATATTCTCGCAGAGCTGCTTTTTGCCCATACGGCAGTACACGCATTCTCCGCAGTAGATATTTGGGTCAACGGTCACATGATCTCCCGGAGAAAGCTTCGTGACACCTTCTCCTACTTCTACGATCTCTCCGGCATACTCATGACCAAGAACGACGGGAGGATTGACATCCGCCGAGCCGGGATCTCCATGATAGATATGCACATCCGTACCGCATACACCGCCGGCCATATTCCGGATGACGACTTCGCCCGGACCAGCTTTGGGCTGGTTTTCTTCCTTTACTTCAAACTGATGGTTGCCCAGAAAATACGCTGCTCTCATTGCTGTCCTCCTATTCAGTAAATGTGCGAAGCGCTTCGGCTACGGCTTCGTTGAAGGTGGGATGCGGGCGGATCGCCTCTCCCATCTGCTTCGCAGTCAGTCCGTTCACGATCGCGCTGGAAAACTCTCCGATCATATCGGTCGCTCTGGCGCACATCATATGGGCTCCCAGAATACGGCCGGTTTCTTTTTCCACGAGAATCCGAAGGAAACTGCGCTCCTGACGGGTCAG
>JAFOIR010000437.1 GCA_017420625.1 Bacillota bacterium | reverse complement strand
TTTTCATCCGTTCAGCCACTTCGTTGATTCCTGTTGAAGTAAAAGCGAAAAGTGGGCGAGCGAAATCAATGAAAACATTGATTGCCTCCGACCACTACCCAGATATTAGATATGGATTCAAGTTGTCAAAAAACAATATTGTGCATGAGAATAAGATATACACATTCCCATACTTTTGCTCGTTCCTCCTGAAAAGGTTTATGTCAGGTTTCCAAGCCGAAGAAGAAGCGGAATATGATAAACCAGTAATACTTAACGGAAGTACTTATATTGATCGCGAGTTTGGCCATCATTATGCAGTGAATAAACATGGGTTGGTATCTGCCGAAGATAAAGAAGAGGTATTTACTCGGCTGAAGAACTGGCTGAATAACTGATTTCAGTTTGGAGAAGACAACATATGAGCCAAATAACTTATTATTGAATGAAATTGCCAGACGCAGAGGTGGAGAAAGGAATAAGCGTCTTTTTTGTCAAAGGGGTGTAAATATCAGTAATCCATGCTATAATCATTTGGGAAAACGTTGATTTAATAGAAGGGGGAAGAATCATGGGACTTTTTACTCCAATCTGGAAAACAGGTGAATATTCAAAGGAGGCTAAAGCAAAGGCTGCCGTCAAAAAAATCTCAGACCCGAATAAGCTATATGAGATTGCCACAACCGCACCTATGATATCTGTAAGGGCTGCAGCAGTTGAAAACATTGCTGATGACCGAATGCTTTTCGATATCGCCATGCAGAATGAGTTTTTTGTTGCGGAGACTGCTTTTAAAAAGATAAAAGATCCGGCCATACTAACGGAACTGGCCATGCGCGGCCCGGACCGGATTCGTTTCGACCAGCTTTTGCCTCTGATCAAGGATAATGAAACACTCGCCAGGATCGCATCCGGCGCTTCAAGCAAATATGCGAGACAAAACGCTGTCGAAAGGCTCGAGGATCCGGATGCTGTTCTGGATTTTGCCTTCTCTTCGGACCCTGTTTTACGTCATGTCGCCCGGAAATCATTTGATTCAAAATATATAGGACAATTCCGCTGGAGAAAAGAAGTCGAGCTCACGGATGCACAGCTTGAAAGATATATAGATGCCCTGATATTTGAAACCGACACAGGCTACGATATGAGGATTCCTCTTGATACGTGCACTGCTGATTTACAGCGCATTTACCGGAATGCCAGACGTGCTGACGTGCGTGAAAAGGCATTTCAGAGACTTGCGGGCGATGCTCCGGCAGAGGATTTGCTGAATTACTTCAAAGAAGCACGCGCAAACCACTGGCGTGATGTACAGGACAGCATCGAAATGCGCATCGAAAACCGTGACAGCGATAAAATGGATGTTATTTACAGTTTCGTGAAGGATCCTGATTCAGGCTGCAATATGGCTGCAAGATGTATCAAGCTGCTCTTCTCTGAGAAATTTGATGAAGCTGAAGGCATTGAGCAGATACGGTCAGATGCTGTCCAGTCTTATCTTGCGAACATGCCGTTCTGGGAGGCGCAGAGTTCTTATCATAATGAAGAATATGCAGTCTGTCGTCTGGCAACCTCACTTCCTGTTTCTGCGCGCAATGCATACGGATTTGAGGTCAGCGGTTATGACTACGAGGACGAGGATCAGTTCGGACGCTATACTGCCCATTCAACCACGATCGTATACAACGGTAAGACATATCACTGCTGATATTAGAGAGGATTTTGTTATGGAAATAATCCAGAAAATATTGTATGCGATAGCTGGGTTTTCTATATTCGCGGCAGTTATCGTGCCGGATTATATAGCCGGTGTAAACAAGGCTATGCGTATGGGTAAAGCACACTATCCCAAGGAAAAAAGAAAGAAAAAATGGAAATGGATAGGGATCTTTGTTCTAATAGCAGTTGTCTCATTCGGACTATCAGCGCTTTTATTCTATCTGGCATAACGGTAGCAAGCCATCGGTTCTGACAAAGGTTGAAAGACTATGTGGATGGAACAAATAGAAGAACGGCTCAAAATGCCATACTGGATCGTGGATATTCTGCCAAAACAGGTTCCCGAGAACTCTCCCGGCCAGTATTTCAGGATCGAGGAATACTTTCTGAAGGAACAAATAGGCCGCATCAAGCAGAGACATGTTGATTTGATTCTCAAATTGAACTGTTATATGGACATTTCCGTGGATGGACAAATGAATCCGCCGCCGGAGCAGCTGGAAGTTGAAATAAAGAAAGATCATGTCTGTATTCTGTTGGATGAAGCCATGATCGTCTCAGAACCGGATGATACGTATTTGACCGTATATCATCCGGACGAAGCATTGTTGGATGTGCTCAGAACACTTTGCGCCGGGGAAGGACGGTATATTTGGAAACCGTGAACGGCCATTTCATAAGGAGAACAAAAAGAATGAAATCAGATCGAAATACCTGGCCGCTGGCGCTGTCTGTCCGTCCGGAATCCTTGAATCAAGTCTCACTTGCTGCGCTGGCTGATGCCGGGATATATCAGGTGGAGTTATCATCCGGCAAAATCGAACCCTTCTATTCGCTGCTTGATTTTCCGCATCGATCGAAAGAGATCGTACAGCTTGCGGCACAGGCGGATGTAAAGATCTCATCTGTTCATCTGCCGTTCGGACCGTTTGCTAAGATCGATCCGGCTTCGCCGAACAGAGAAGTAAGGAAGCATTTTCTCGAGGTCCAGACAGAACTTCTGGAAGCTGCCTCTAGGGCGGAAATCGGTCTGGCGATCGTCCATCCGTCGGGAGAACCATATGAAGAGACAGAAAGGAAAGACCGATTGGCGAATGCCATCGAAACGATCGGTTTGCTATGCCGGAGAGCTTCTGATCTCGGGATAACATTATGTTTGGAAAATCTGCCCAGAACCTGTCTTTGCCGGACATCCGATGAGATGCTTCTCTTCCTCCAGGCGATCCCGGAGCTTAAGGTGGTCTTTGATACCAACCACAGTCTGAAAGAAGAAAATGTTCATTACATCCGAACAGTTGGAGATCGGATCGCAAGCCTTCATATTTCCGATTATGACTTCATCGATGAGAAGCATTGGCTTCCCGGCGAAGGGATGAACCCGTGGAAGGATATTCTTTCCGTACTGGAAGAGGTTGGATATACCGGAAGATTTCTCTATGAAGTCAAGTCTGACTATTCCTTCTCACAGGTAGCAGAAAACTACCGATGGATGATGAGAGATTAAAATATATAGAATGGAAGATGGGGCTGTAGTAGAATAACAAGGGACTGTAGCAAAATGAGACCATTGCTTTCTTTGGACAGGTATCATTTTCATGATTTGCAGTTTTCCTGCATGCGTTGATAACTATTTCTTTGCTTTATCATAATACTTAGAAAGCCAGCGATCCGTGATACCGGTTTTTATCACAGATCGCTGGCTTTTTGTTATGAATGATACTCAGCCAAATTTTTATCACGACGCAGATATTTCAAGCACTCTATCACATTCAACAAGCGGTTGAGAAAATGATCAAGTATCAAATTTACTAAAGCGGTGTAGCTATCAGTAATTCGCAGATGTTTACACACAATATTGAGCGGTTGATTATTTATGGCGGCACACTGAATGTGAACTTGGATGTTCCAGAATATATCAGAAAAAATAGTTTGAAGATTTCTGACTGGGAGGCAGGAAGCAGATATGACGTCGCTTTTTCTATACGAATTGATACATTAATGACGGCATACAAAGTTGTAACAGAATGGTTTGATCGTCTATCGTAAACACGGATAGGACGCGGTATTTGAAAGAAACGCAGAAAGGGGTGGATACTGTGTGTAAAGTGATGGAAGAGCTGCGGGAGCAGTCTATTGCGCGAGGTGAAGAACGGGCGCTGTTAGCAAGTATTAAAAACCTGATGAAAAATATGAAATGGTCGGCAGAGCAGGCAATGACTGCACTTGGGATAGCCGAAAACGACCAGGCAAAATATGCTGCACAGCTTTGATGGTAATTGTCTGACAGAAGGATTTTGTAGGTGGCACAAACTGGCATTTTGAGAGTGGCACAAGAGAAGGACGATGTCCGGAGCCCCCTTTCCATGCGGTTTTCAGAGACGTTCAGGCCATATTTCGAATAACCATGAGGAATTAACCGATTCAAGGCTGAAGGGAGAGCATCTCATGGTAAAACAGAACAAAAGCAGAAAAACGACTTTGGAAGAAAGGATCTCAATTGTCGAACATTGTAAAGCAAATGGTAAAAACTATGCCCTGACAGCAAAGGAGTATAACTGTACGTATGGACAAGTTTACTCGTGGGTAAAAAAGTATGAGGAACGCGGAATAGAAGGCCTTCATGACCGTCGAGGACGCAGCAAACCAGAAGAAGAGCTTACAGAACTGGAGAGACTGAAAGCAGAAAACAGACTGTTAAAAGCACAGGCAAAACAACAACAGATGGAGATAGATTTACTAAAAAAACTCAGCGACGTCGAGAGGAGGTGACATTAAGGCGAACTCGACATCTGAATGTATATATCAGTATAAAAGAATTAACAGAAGAACATCCGGATTATCCAATCGCTCAATTATGTAAGCTTGGACATATTACCCGTGCTTCTTATTATAAATGGAAGATGGGAACCGAAAGCGAAAATGATGCACGGAATAAAAGGATAGCAGATGCGATTGAAAAAATCCATGCAGAACATCCAGATATGGGATACAGACGCATTCGAGATGTTCTGGAACATGATTATGGAATTAACGTCGATGATAAACGCGTGCTGCGGATATGTCGGAAGAAGAAAATCCAATCCATTATAAAACATCGCTATAACTGTTGTACAAAGCCGGCTTCTGATCCTGCCTATACAGCAGAAAACATACTGAACAGGGAATTTCATGCTGATCACCCGAATGAAAAATGGGTTACAGATGTCAGTGAATTCAAGTATGGGACTCACAGTGATGAACAAAAGGGGAAGATATACCTGAGTGTTATCCTGGACCTGTGTGACAGACGGCCAGTCGCTTACGCTTATAGTCATCATAATGATAATGACCTCGTTTTTATTACATTTGATAAAGCAGTAGAGACCAATCCAGGAGCCAAACCACTTTTTCACTCTGACAGAGGATATCAATACACCTCGAAAGACTTTCGCCAAAAAATCGTCAAAGCTGAAATGACGCAAAGCATGTCAAGGGTGGCTCATTGTATTGACAATGGACCTATGGAAGGATTCTGGGGGATAATGAAGCGAGAAATGTATTATACTAAGAAATTCAAGACGGAAGAAGAACTGATAACAGCTATCGAGAGCTACCTTGATTATTACACAACCAAACGCGTACAGAGAAACTTAGATGTATTAACGCCTATGGAATACCATGAGAGAAAAGTAAGGGAAGCAGCATAAAAAACTGCCTGGCTTCATAAACCAGACAGGAAAAAAGTTTTTGTTTTTTCAATTGTCTACTTGACGGGATGCACACCATTTATGCGGCTTCCGGGCTTTTTTTTGTTTTCGTGATTTTGCTGATTTTTGAGAAATTTTGAGAAATAATTAATGTGTTTAACTATGCCCTTTTTTATGCGATTATTTCTCAAAAATCGCAGTTAAATCAGCATATTTCTTCTCTGTACGAGCGGTTGAATAAGTGTAGGAATTTACTATAGCCTCTTCTTTTCCATTTGCGAAATGTTTGGACCTCTTCTCAGGTTTTTCCGCATCTTCCCCAACCCGTTGGGGAAGATATGCCTTTTTGAAACCGCGCCGCCCAGGGTTTTCGGGCGGCAAATCAATTTGACGAGCTATCTTTTCCAATCCCTGGGCGAAAAGACTCTTCTGACAGCTATCTTACCCAGAAAGCTCATCGAAAAACAGCCGCTTTTGGGCGAAAATGATTTCTAACTTTCTATCCTTTCCAATCCGTGGAAAAGATAGATCATAAAAGCTGATAAACACCCCAGAAATTACAGAAACTTCCGGGCGGCGGAGCGAGAAAAAAGGCTAAACACCCCAAACGGCTCAGGGAAGGCCTCTCCACAAGATTTTGAATCCCGTTTTCATCAAAAGAAAGGGACTGCAGCAGAAAATTGCTGCAGTCCCGCCTACTTGTCCGGGCCTACCTTGCCTGGCACAAGCTCCATGCGCTGGCATACCTTGCCTGGCACAAGTTCCATGCGCTGGCCTACTATGCCCGGCACTCAAGCTCCACACATTGTTCTGCCAGGCCGGGCGCACTTACCCTGACCTGGATCTTCCCTGCACTGTCTCCCGCGCGAATCACCGCCAGCGCCTTGCCGTAATAAGTGGTGTGAGTCTTTTCGGTAAAGCACTCTCCCATGTTCGGTTTGGCAGAGCCAAGAGCCAGCAGGCTGCCCGCACCGCTCACGGTCACCGTAACGGGCACATCTTCTGAGGACTTGGTGATCCCTTCCCGGCCGGTGAGGTCGATCGACAGATAGCAAAGATCCTGTCCGTCGGCGCAAAGCACGGTTTTGTCCGCGCAAAGGCACAGCTCTGTCGCGCCTTCCGCGGTGCGCATAGTCTCCCGCGCAATCTCCTCGCCGGCTTCATCATAGCTGATGGCAGTAATAGTGCCCGGCTGGTAAGTCACCTTCGGGAAGACGGCCTTGAACTCTTTGGTTTTCTTCCTGCCATAGGATTTGCCGTTGACGATCAGCTCGGCAGTGGCACCCGAGGCATACACCGTGACCTTGGTCTTTTTCCCTTCACAGCCCTTCCAGGACCAGCTTGCCACGGCGTCGGTACACCGCCACATAGAGACGGACCCAGTTTCCCCAGCATGGGTTAAAGGCTCTACCCCGATGCCCGGCCTGTTGTCCAGGCCCCAGACCAGGCGGTTCCACTGGACCTCCGGACGCAGCTTGCCGCAGATATCGATGACACCGCAGCCTCCGGAAATGATCGGCGCGTCCTCGCCGGGTTTTTTAAAGCTTTTATACCGCACCGTGCCTATCCCTGATTCGCCGAGATAGTCCCAGCCCGTCCACATAAAGTCACCGATCACATAGGGGAGCTTCCTGACAAGCTGCCAGTTGTGATAGAGATTCTTCGACAGCGTCTCCGAGCCCACGATCACGCGGTCCGGGTGTAGCCTGCCGTCCATCTCATAACGGGAGGCGGCATAGTTGTAGCCCCCAATATCCAAATAGGAAAACGCGACCTCTGTGGCCTTGTCGGCCGCCGGCTTGGCCGCGGATTTTTCGATGATCCCGCCCAGGTGGTTCATCAGCAGATTGAAAAAAGCGCTGGTAGGCAGATTATCCATAGTCTGGCTGCCATTTTTGTTTTCCTTGCCATTCTTTTTATCGCCGTAGATCCCGCCGCCCTTGGCGGCCATGCTGCAAAGCATCAAATTGACGCCCAGCGTCACGGCCTTGTCCGGATCGAGCGCTCTGGCCAGCACCGCAAGCTTCCTGCACATCTCCTGTCCCTCCGGGATAGCCAGCTCGGAGATCTCGTTGCCGATGGAATTCATCACTACACAGGGGTGATTATAGTTTTTCATCACCATCGCAGTCAGATCCCGCTCCCACCAGGCCCGGAATTCCTGATCCGCGTAGTCGTAGGGATTTTTGTGGACAAGCCAGTTGTCGCAAAACTCGTCCATCACGTACATACCCAGTCGGTCGCAGGCTTCCAGCAGCGCTTTGGACGCGGGATTGTGAGCGCTGCGGATGGCATTGAAGCCCGCTTCCTTCAGTAGCCGCACTCTGCGTTCTTCCGCCGCGGGGAAGGAGCAGGCGCCCAGGATCCCGTTGTCGTGGTGAATGCACGCGCCGCGGAGCAGGGTCGGTTTTCCATTGACGAAAAAACCCTTCACGTTCCAGGTCAGGGTGCGGAAACCGAAGAGATCCTCCGCCTCATCCACTATTTTTCCGTCCCGCAGCAGCTGGACACAGCAGCGGTAGAGCTCCGGGTGTTCGGCATCCCACAGGCGGGGCGCCGTGACTTTGAGCGACAGCTGCGTCGCGCTTGCCGCGGTGGACTCGGCCGTGAGAGGTGTGACGGCCTGGGCCGCGCTTGCCGCGACGGACTCGGCCACAACATCCGCGGCGCCTTCGGCCACGACTGAATTGCCGTCGTAGATCTTCACGCGGATCTCATCGCCGCCGCAGGCGCAGACCTTCACATTGACCGTATCATTATCCCGCGTGGAGATCAGTAGCCCGTCCGGGAGAATATGGCTGGAATCCCCGCAGTACAGGCTGAGGCCCCGATAGATCCCGCTGCCGGAATACCAGCGGGAGTTGGGAACGGCGGAATTGTCCGCGATGACAGTGATCTCGTTCTCCGCGCCGAAGCGAAGATACTCATCCATCGGCACATAGAAATTCGAATACCCATAAGGCCGCTCAGCCGCGAGGCAGCCGTTGATCAGTACCTTCGCGTTTTTATAGACGGCCTCAAATTCCAGAATATGCGTCCGGCCGCGCTCTGCCTCCGTGAGCGTAAAGCGTTTGCTGTACTCATACGTACCGCCGGGAAAATACCCACAGGCGCCGGCCGTCGCTGCCTTTCTGTCCCGCTTCTCAAAAAGCATCGCGTCATGGGGCAGGGTGACAGCCTTCGGTTCAAAATTCTCGCCCACCTTTTTGTATGTCCAGTGATCATTAAAGCTGATTTTCTTCATAGGATTCCCCTCCTGTTAGATATGACGGAACGCTTCGCTGTTCGTGCATTAAATAATGTCCGACTGTCCGGCGACAGCGTCAAAGAGGCGCTCCAGAGAGTCCCAGCTAGCCTGCCCCTTTCCGTAGTCCATCTCATAGCCGTGACCCCAGAGGCATAGGAGCAGATCCCGGTCCGCCTCCGCCTGTTTGAAGCTCTCCACCAGCGTCATGGCGTTACCGAGGATCATCGAGGAAGAGGGACGGAAGTTCAGGGGATCCGCCGGGAATTCAAAGCTGCCGGAAGGAAAGACCGCCCTGGCATAGAGGTAGCCCAGTCTCTTCAGATAGGCCTCTGCCGCCGGCGAAACAGAGCCCTGGGCATAGGCGTGGCCAACGACCGCATCTCCGGTCAGGCGCTCCAGGTACTCCTTGTCTTTGCCGACCGAATCCCGCAGCCCCTGCTCATCGAGTTTTTTCAGCGGTTCATGGCGAAAACCGTGGCTGGCGATTTCCATACCTTCGTAGACCTGCAGGATCTCGTCCTCCGGGATCCGGTTATGCGGCACATAGGAAAAAGGCCAGCGGTGCCGGACGCCCTCTTCGCAATCCCGAAAAGAAAAACTGCCGAGCCCCATCACCTCTCCGCGCCGCCCGAACAGGCCGGAGTTGAGATTAAAGGTCCCCTTGAGCCCATATTGCTTCATCAAAGTGACGATCCTCTTGTCCTGCTCGAGACCGTCGTCAAAGCTGAGCGTAAAATACTTCTTTCCCATTTAGAACTCCTCGCCGGTAAGCGACAAAAGATCATAGGCGTCTGCCATGCGCTCACCGCCCAGCGTATTGGGATGGAGGTGATCGCCCTGGTGATAACGATCATCCACCCGGGACGGATCCTTCCCGTCTCGCAGCAGATGATCCGCATCAAATACATAATCGAACAGCCCGCAGCTTCGGATCCATGCATTGATCTTCACGCGCAGAGCTTCCATCTCCGGCGTATACCCTTTTTTCACAAAGCCCTCCCGCGGTGTGAGCGTCTGAACAACCAGCCGGACTCCGCGCTCTTTCAGGCGCCCGGACAGATCCTGAACAGCCGCCGTGAAAGCCTCAAAAGAGATCGTCTGCTCTGTCTTCTTAGAGAAATATGCCACATCGTTGCACCCCAGAGCCAGGATCACAGTATGAAGACCGTCAAAGCCAAGGACGTCCCTCTCAAAGCGGGCGACGCCCTTTTCTCCGTAAGAGCTGCCCATGAATCCGGGCACCCGGTAGAGCAGACAGTTACCGCCGATCCCGGCATTCAGCAGGACATATTCCCCGCCAAAGCGTTTAAACAGACGCTTTTGCAGCGGTTTGATCCAGCGATTCATAGCCGTGATACTGTCACCGAAGGCAACGATCAGCTTACTGCTCTCCTCGGATTCGACCTCGACCCGATCCAGAGAAACGACCGCGTCGTAGAGGTTGTACTGCTGCTTATAGCTCTCCTTTTTCACTTCCGGCAGGATCTCGTCCATCGTATGATCACCGGGATAAGCTACGGCTTCCTCCAGGGTCATGTTGCTGTCCTGTGCCTTGGAGGCATAGAAAAGCCGGATCTCCAGCGTATCGCCTGCTGCGACTGGCAGCTCCAGCGGATCGGAGAAGGTATATCCGCCCGTCGGGATAGAGAACGAGCTCTTTCCCCCGCATAAAACGGGGACAGGCTGCCCTTTGGTCCGGACCGTGACCGCGCCGATAACATAAGGTTTCTTTCCGTAGATGTTGGAAAAGCGCAGACGGACCCGCTCACCGGAAACCGGAGAGCAAACCGGGAACACTACGGTTTTCTTCTTACCCTGCAGCATGCCCATCGCAAAGGACGGCGCCGCCGCCTGACTCCAGATAGTCGTCCAGTTCATGTTTTTACTCCTCTCGAATGTTAAACAAAAGCAATATCCAATAGATCCAGTTTGTCCTTCCCCCGATAGCGCAGGTAGACAGGGCAGCGGTTCACCGGGCAGTCAGCCGCGGCCGCCAGCTGATCGGGAGAGAAAAGGATGCGGTAGGTCGTCCAGTCGGTGGTGGGGGAGAGAATAAATTCCGCGATCGCTTTTCCTTCTTCTCCGCCCAGCAGCTCCAGATAGCCTTTCCCGCCGCGTACCGTCACAGCCAGTCCTGTGGTTTTCGTCAGATCGAAATACTTATAGCCCATGACACAGCCGTTCCGGATCTCAGTGATCAGAGATCTCGGCGCATCCGCCTGTGTACAGCCTGTCACGGGACGATCCGCCGGCTCCGGAGGCTCGTAGTCCGGTCCATCCTGGGTGACGAAAGGACCGCCCATAGGGTTACGAAAGCCCAGAACGCTTCCGCCGCGCAGACAGCAGGCAATGGACGCGGGATAACAGCCTTTTCCGCTGAGCGGACCACCGTTCAGGCCACAGCTCGTGGACTCCACCATAGCGATCCTGCCGTCCTGCGCGATCGTGATTGGCTCCGCCACCGCCTGCCGGTTTTTCCACTTACCGTTGGTGGTGCGATGATCGAATATATACCACTGTCCCTTGACGCAGACCAGACCGCCGTGGCTGTTCCCCATAGGATAGGCAGCATCCATAAGCTTACGGCCTCGGTATCCGATGTCGCTCGAGGAGTGGATCGGCCCCTGGTGAATAAAGCCCTTGTCGGGAAAAAGACTCGTGGCATAGTTGAGGCCCGTGATGTTCGTCGCAGGATAAACCAGGTAATACCAGCAGCCGATGTGACGGATCGACGGCCCCTCCCAATAGTTGGACTTTTTGGCGTTGAAATCAGCCGGGAGAAGGATCGTAGGCTCAGACTTGATCGTCAGCATATCCCGCTCCAGTTCCATGACGAAAAGGCCTACGACCTTATGGCCGAAACGGCCGTTGGAGGGCTGTCCGCTCCCCACATACAGATAGACGCGGCCATCGTCATCCACCAGGACCGCCGGATCAAATACGAACCAGTCTTCCGCCCGGGAACCGTAGACCCTTCCGTCCGGGAGCTGTACGTCGCCCAGATAGGTATACTTTCCTGCCGGGGTATCGCACACGGCGACAGAAGTGACAGAAGAATTGGCCACCGAATAATACAGATAATAGCGCCTGTCTGTCCCGCGAACGACGTCCGGCGCGTAATAGGATCTCTTATCCCGGTTCCACGGGGTCTGCTCTTTCCGGTAAATGACGCCCTCGTAGCGCCAGTCGCTGAGATCGTCTTCCGGGGCTGACCAGGCCACATAGTCGCCTGCGCAGTAGTCCTTGCTTCCGAAGCGGTCATGGCTTCCGAAGACATACAGCCTGCCGTCAAACAGCCGGGGCTCCGCGTCCGGGATGTACTCCCAGCCGGGGAGATAGGGGTTATAGCACTGTTGTTTCAAACCGTAAAACCTTTCTTTTCATCGAGCTTTCCGTATGGTAAAATAACAAAAAAGGAGAGGTGAAGGAGAGGTGAAGGCTATGGAGAATGTGATTCATCTATATTTCCGGGACATAGAAGAAGTCCGGGCGCAGGAGAGCGGGCCTATCGTAAATTATCTGCGTGATCACACCGTCGACCGGGATTATTTTTCCAAGCTCTCTGTAGCGACCAGTATCCACACCCCGGAGGAATACCTCTTTTCCAACTATATGGACAGGCGTTCCTTCTGCCTGCACACCCCCGCCGAGAGCGGTGTATTCCAGGAAACGTACATGCACAAGCACAATTTCTTCGAGCTGATGTACATCATGCGCGGAGAAGCCTCTGTCATGATCGAAGATGAAGAAGTACGCTACTCGGCGGGGAATCTGTGCCTGCTGAACCGAAGCACCATGCACCGGGAAACTGACATGGCCTCCGCCGATATCCTGTATATAGGCATAGACCCTTCCCTGATCACGCAATGGCCGAAAGGACTTGCTCAGCCCTTCGGTTATAAAAGCATCCTCAGCCGCTTCTTCAGCGAAAACCTGTCCGAGCGGGCAGCCTGCAAGCGGGACTATGTGGATTTTCAGCTTCTGGGCGAAGACGCCATCCCGCAGATCGCCGATGAGCTGATCCGAGCTTACAGTGAAAAGCGGGTCGGTTATCAATTCGACGTATACTCATCGCTGCTTCGATTGTTTGCGGCGCTGGAAAATCCGGAACTGTATCGAGCCGAATACGTTTCCCTGGGTTACGGCCGGGAACTGATCACTCTGGAAAAGGCGAAAAAGCTCATCGAGGAACGCCACGGCAACATCCGCCGCGCGGAACTGGCCAGGGAGCTGCATTACTCCAGTGAATACCTGTCACGAATTATCAAGGATCACACCGGTTATACGCTGAAGGCGTATTGTCAGAAGGCGCAGGTGCGCGAAGCGGCGCAGCTTCTAAAAACATCCGAACTTCCGGTCAGCAGGATCGCGTCTTCCCTGGGATATGAGAACCGTACACAGTTTTATAAGGTATTTGAGCGCGAGTATCAGATGACGCCTACAGAATACCGCTGTCTTTATTTCTCAACCGGCCTGTCAAAATAAGCTTTCATTTCTCCGCGGATTTTGTTGGTGACAGGATATTTCCGGTAGATCAGGACAGAAATGACGCCCAGCACGGCGGGAACCAGGCCCATGATCACAATAAACCAGTTCAGCATAGTAGGGATCTGAGAGACGTCCCCGGCAAAGCGGTTTCCCTCCTCTACGGTATAGCCTATCCCGGTCAGCACTAATCCTACGATCGCTGTGGAAAAGGCTGTCTGCATCTTTGTGATAAAGCCGTCGGTCACCGTAGTCAGGGCGGAGCGGTCTTTCCCGGTTTTGTAGATACCGTAGTCCACGACCTCCATCTGTACAAAGGTCTGCGGCACAAAGTCCGTACCCACACCGGTCGCCATAATGAACATGGTCGTGAAGAACAGCCAGGGCGCGTGCTGCAAAAGCCCTGTGATCTGAGCAATGAACAGAATGGCGCCGCCTACCGCCTGAATCAGCAGCAGCGTACACGTCATCTTGATAGGGTCCTTAAAGAGCTTCAGAAGCGGTCTGCCCAGAAGAGCCCCGAGAACCATGGGCACAACGGTGATGATGGCGCTGATCCCGTTATAGACGGTGAACAGATCCATGTCCGCGATCCCCGTGCTAAGATCGGCACAGAAGCCCCATTTAATGTAATAAATCGGCGTGGCGAAGATCAAGGTCCAGATAAAGCCGGCAAACAGGCCTTTGAGCGCAAAAATGACCATCGCCTTGTTTTCCTTGAACAAATCGAAGAAATCCTGAAGCTTCAGCTTCTCGGTGCGATCTTCCTCCACATGATGCTTCTCCTTCACCATGAACCAGCCCACAAGAGAGATCACCACCGTGGCCAGAACAAGGATCATAATGACTCTGGCCGCGGCATCGTGGTAGTTCACGCCGGCCGCGTTGAGCGCTACGATCGCCGCGGTGAACACGACGTTCGCGACAATACCGCAGAGGAAGGACATAAGTCTTGGCCCGACCACCAGTTTTGTCCGCTGGTTTTCATCGGTGGACATGGTACGGTAGAGGAGAAGATCCTTATAGAACGAACTGCCGATATCATAAACGAGATAGAACACAATGACCCATGCGATGATCAGCGCAGGTCTGCTTGCCATGGAGCTGGGAAGTGAAAACAGCGCGATGGCTCCGACCGCCTCCATGATAATGCTGATCAGGAAAAAGGGCTTATACTTGCCTATCCTGGTACGCTTCGAACTGTCTATGATAAAGCCCTGGATAGGGTCGTCCACCGCGTCGATCACACGAGCCGCCATCAAAAGGATCGTGGCCAGCAGCGCGGCGTAGCTGATCCCGGAATACTCTGTCATATAGACCATCAACATAGACGACATGAGCACACCGGTCAGCGCGTTGGTGAAAGAAAGGGTCGTTGTCCCAAAGCATTCCTTGAAGCCGATATGCTCCGGATCTCTGACTTTTTTCTGTTGTTTCATCACTTTTCCTCCAAATCTGAATATAACTTTCCTGATCTCATCATAGAAAAACGGACAGCCCTTTACAATGTCAAAAGACTGCCCGTTTGAGCGAAACTGTATCAATTTTTGATATCTTTGATTTTAGACAGATTTTTGTCAGAAACTGTCACATGTAAAATCAAATAAACTCCCTGAAAAACTCACATTCCTCCGCATCCCCTTTTCTGAACACAAAACAAACCAACCGACTGAAAAGAGACATAGTTACCTCGTTTCTATACGGAAAAAGTATATATTTCATTATATCTTTTCTAGAAATAACATTCAACTCCGATGACCTGATCTTCTAATTCCTATCAACCGGACGAAGAGATGGTGTACAGGCATTTGGACACAGTATTGAAAGAGAGCAAATATAGTTCATGTTTTATGAAAACTTGAACTAACAGGGTCGAAATTGACAAGGCTTCGTGTTATAATGAATAAGTTATACTACAGAAAGAATTGGTATTTGTGTATGATATTCGCAAACTTGGATTTCACAAAGAGTTTAGAGTGACTCGTGGATCGTAAAAATATAGAAGTAGTCTTCGAAGTGGAGGATAGACTGGAATGGATTTGAAGGAATATCGTTATTTCATTACTATTGTAAACAATGGGAACATATCCAAGGCGGCTGAAAAACTGTACATTTCTCAGCCCTCTCTTTCTGTCTATTTGAAACATCTGGAGGAAAGAGTCGGGGTTCCGTTACTGGAAAAAAAGGGAGCCAAGATGGTCATGACATATGAAGGAGAGTTGTTTTATGACTATGCATCCAAAATGGTGGCCCTGCATGAAGAATGCATGAACACACTTAGATCCGTCGGAGAGGAAAAACGTGGTTTGATTCGTATCGGAGTGACACCTTCCCGATCCTCTTATCTGACACCGTTTCTTCATGAAGCGATCACAGAAGCCTACCCACATGTCCAGCTGGAGATCTGTGAATGGAACAATCAGGAATTGATGGATGGAGTCAGAAAAGGGGAGATCGATCTGGCACTTCTGAGTAGCCGAGTACATCCGTCGGAACTGAACGAGGCAGTGATTGTTGAGGAAGAAGTGGTTCTGGTTGCCAGAGAAGGAGATCCCATTGACGAAAAGGCCATTCGTCGGCCGGAGAGCCGGCATCCGTGGATCCCG
>JAFOIR010000436.1 GCA_017420625.1 Bacillota bacterium | reverse complement strand
TTTTCGTACAGAAGAAGGACGGCATCGCCACCGAGATCAAAAAAGATACGACCATCGACGTCAACAACAAGCCGGTGGACGGCATGATCTACCGCACGACAAACTGCCTGTTCCTTCAGCCCTATACCAATCCGGTGATCCAGGTCGGTACCGATCTTGAGTACAACTACCTGCAGTACCTGACGACGCCTGAGATCGTAGAGACGATCGATGCGGACTGTCAGGACTTTACCCCCTACGGACTGGGAGAGGAACCGGAATACCACGAGAAGCTGATCATCCGTAAAGGTGATTCGGAAGACAACTACGAATACACCACGACGGATTATTACTTCGGCTATACCTACGGTGATTCCAACCAGTATATCTACTTCCGCGAAGGCGGCACCAATTTGGTGCTCGGCGTAGATGCCAAATGTATGGCCGACCGTCACTTCGATCCGTTCTTCTTTGTCAACAAGCTGATCTATATCAACTCGGTGACGAACGTGGAATCCGGATCCATTACGATCGGGGATGCGACGCATACCTTCCAGATCAAGCGTTCGGAGATCCCCGACGGCGGCACGGAAGAGGACAGGCTCTATAGTTACCGGATCAACGATGAACTGGTAGAGGATGAGGTTCTTCAGGCACTGTACCGTTCGATGATCGAGCTGATCCCAAGCTATGAGATCCGGGGAGAAGTACCTGCCTACGATCCAAACGACAAGGTGGAGATCAGCTACCGCTTCTGGGATGGCACCGATCTGACCTTAACCTTCTATCGGCTGAATGAATTCTACTATGTGATCCAGATGGAAGATGATGTCTGGTTCGCCTGTGATAATGAGCGGTTCGACCGTGTGCTGGAACAGCTCACTCTGGTCGATCAGGTGCTCGGTGCAAACTGAGTCTGACGGAGGTCTCCTATGTCCAAGACAGAATATTTCATCATTGACCGTTCCGCCCTGCCGGAAGTCTACGGACAGGTGATCGAAGCCAAAAAGCTTCTTGCAGGCGGCAAGGCACTCACCGTACAGGAAGCCGTGGATAAGGTCGGCATCAGCCGCAGTTCATTCTATAAATACAAGGATGTCGTCGAACCCTTTACCGACATGGTGCGCCATAAAACGGTCACCTTCTCGGCCAGACTGGAGGATCGTCCCGGCATACTCGCCCGGTTCCTGCTGGTACTGGAAAAAGCCAAGGTCAATATCCTGACCATCCATCAAACGATCCCGATCGGCGGCATTGCCAACGTGACCTTGTCCATCGAGATCCTGGAAGACAGCTGGACGATCGAAGATATCGTAGAAGGACTTACAAAAGTGAACGGCACCACGCACATCCAGGTGCTGGGCCGCAACTAAAAAGCACAGAAGGAAAGCTGCAGAGTACTGCAGCTTTTTTATACATGAAAAGAACTCATTATTTTCTGGTTTTCTCTGTCCCTCTGCAACTCGTTGGGTGGGATTCTCTGTTTTTAAACGGCGCCGCCCACAACTTTTTTGCTTTTCTGGGCCGCAGATCAACTTGACGAGCGATCTCTTCCAATCGCTGGGCTTGCTGAGGTTCCATGCTTCTATCTTACCCAGAAATTTCTCTGATCGGAAGAGTCGTCTGGGCGGGAGGATTTCTTCAAAGGGAATCCTCCCCAATCACTGGATAAGATAGTCTTCAACCTGCTATCTGTTCCAGAAATCGTCAGCATTTCTGGGCGGCAGCGAGATGATAGAAAGAAAACATTCCAATCGACCCGCTCGGCATATGAAAAACCTGGTAAACATTCAGCAATATACTGTTTGTTTACCAGGTTTTCTTTTCTCAAAAACTATTATGCTTTTGGATCTTTTGATCAGCTGAGCTTCTGAATCTCGCGGTTGACTTTATCACGCAGGGTCAGCAGATATCCTTCACCGGTCGGATAAGAAGTGAAGGTGATCTTCTCCTGTACATCCTCCTGAATCAGCTGAAGAACATGCTCACGGCTGGTCAGAGACTCGAGAAGCTTCAGGGCACGAACATCCTGCATGGCTTCTCCGAAGATGACCAGACGCTGAGAGGTCACACAGGTCTCGTCTTCACCGGGGTAGAGGATGAAGGGATCACCGGAGGGGAAAGCACATCCGCCGTCAGTCACGGCATAGGGATTGATATGATACAGGGACTGAACGGAATTGTAGAAGTTCATGCCCCACTGCAGGAAACCAGCGACGTTTTCCAGATAGAGCTGTACGCCCAGGATACGGGTGCGGTAGCCAGGCATCGCCAAAAAGCGGTTCGACAGATTGCTGTGACCCTGGCCGATGCAGTAATAAACCCAGAAATCATCCGGCCGCTTGCCGGTCAGGAATGGCTCCAGTGCGGAAGTCGCGACGACCGGCACCTTGCAGATGCCCTGCTCAAAGTAGCTGTAATCGCTCATCGCATCCATGATGGGATAGGGATCGATGATCGGAGCAACGAACTCCTTGAGGGCCAGATACTGCGGCAGATGATCGCCGTGCGGCTCGTCGGTCAGATGGAAGTAGGTGATATCATGAAGGCTGTTTTCATCCAGATAGGCAACAAGCTCAGGAAGAAAAGCGGAAAGGAAGGCTTTGTATTCATCGGACAAAGCTTCCTGCTCCCAGCCGAAGATCTTCTTGTATTCGCCGTCGACGGTAGCCATGACCTTCGGACAGCACCTGCCGCCCCACTGAGTAAAGAGATGGGAAATCTCGAAATACTCCA
>JAFOIR010000435.1 GCA_017420625.1 Bacillota bacterium | reverse complement strand
CATAATTCCACTTATCCAGCGAGCGCATATATCCATCCACATCGATCCCGTTTCTGTTTAGTACGATAAAGTCGTACTCCAGCAGTTCCTTATAGTTTACCCAGCGATCAAAGGTCACTATGGTATCGGCACCGATGATCAGCGACAGGCAATCGTCCGGATACCTTTCTTTCAGCTTACGCATCAGCTGATAAGTATAAGGCAGCTCATTGAATTCTTCCTCAACGATTATCTTATCGTTTTCAAAGTATTTAAGCATCCTTATCCTATCTTTTACCGGAAGCAGATCCTGTTTCTGCCAGTAGTTTCCGGTAGCAACGATAACGATCTGATCGACATAGTGCTTTCTTAACAGATGCCTGACGATCCTGATATGGCCCTTATGAACAGGATTGAAACTGCCCGGATAAATTCCTATGCGCATCTTCTGTATACCGGAACATGAAACTTATGCGCCGCACTGGCGTGCAGTTTCTCGATCCGCTTTCCGGCTTCCTCTTCGACTTCTTCACCATTCATATAAGCTGCGATCTGGCTGTAGCGTACGCCGAGCTTGTCTTCATCGGTAAGCTCGCTTAGATCATCGTTTGGAACCTTGTACAAAACTTTTTCAGGAACTTCCAGATATTCTCCGATCTTAATTACTTCTTCTACGTTGAAATCATTCAGTACACCGATATCGTAGGTCGAATCGCCGCCCTTGGTGAAATAGCCCACATATAGTTCTGACTTATTACTGGTTCCAGCAACCAGATAGGTCCCGCCCTTTAGAGCGGAATAATAGGCAGCTACATAGTAGTTCGTGGCCATCCTAAGACGTGGTTTCAGGTTGATGTCGCTGTTTTTCAGATTATTTGGGTCAATGTTGCCGATTTTGTCAAAATCCCGCTTAAACGCGTCGAAAGTCTCACTGAGATCGACATTGATCAATTCAAAGCCGAATTTCTCAGCTACCAGTCTGGCGTCATCCTTGCAATTATCCGGCGTATGACAAGGCATGGTAATGCCTACGACATTCTCCGCACCTAAGGCTTTGGTAAACAGCGCCGCAACGACCCCGGAATCCTTTCCTCCACTGATGCCCAAAACAGCACCTTTCAGATGATTCTTTTGATAATAATCCCTGATAAAGGATATGATCCCATCCACTTCTTTCTTAACATCAAACATTTCTCTTGCCTGCCTCTTTGATCATTCTTTTCTTTAATTCGATGTACTTCTCGCTTCCATCGACATAGTATTCGTGTGGATTAACTATTCTTCTGACTTCCGGATAAAGCCTGCTCACCTGTTTCAGACAGTAGTCGGCCTTCTGTTTCAGATCCGGCTGTTCATAGACGCAGTTTCCATCCCTGAAGATCTCTTTCTGTAAAGGCTCCAGTTCATAGTTTTTTATCACTGTACTCTTTTGAAAATGGGACAGGGATGTTATCAGCATCTGTTCTTCAGGCAACTTTTCTTCTCTTTCACAGACGATATCCGCAATGGCGTATCCGCTTTCTTTATCAAATGCCCGGTAAAGACATTTGTAAGCCGGATTGACGATCTTGATGATATCGTTGCTGAGCTTGATCTTTGGTATCACTTTTCCGTTTTCAATGATGGCTACTTCCTTGTATACGCAGCCCATCCTTCCTTCCGGTTTGGAGATATTGTCTCCCACTCCCAGAGAATTGAACTTCGCATCCTGGAGACGGAGGGAAAGAATGACCTCTGCAGTCAGTGAATTGGAAAGACAGATGGTCGCCATCTCAAATCCGGCCTGATCCATCATCTTTCTGGCTTCTTTTGAAAGATAGGCAAGGTCTCCGGAATCGATGCGGATACCGATGTGATCCAAAGGCATGTCATGGTCACGCATGTATTCAAATACCTTGATGGCATTCGGAACACCGGAGCGAAGCGTATCATAAGTATCGACCAGAAGAAGGCAATTGTCCGGGTAGCGGAGAGCAAAAGCCAGGAAGGCTTCATATTCGCTTTCAAATGTTTCCACAAAACTGTGAGCCATCGTGCCCAAAGCTTTTAACCCGTACATTTTTGCTGCCTGGACATTCGATGTACCATGACAACCGGCCATCAAAGCATAGACAGAAGCATCGATCGCCGCCTCCTGGCCATCCGCCCTTCTCGCTCCGAATTCCATCACTCTGACATTTTCCGGAGTAGCATCCAGTATTCTTCTGGCACCCGTAGCGTGTTCCATGGATCCATTGATCATTGAAAGTATTGCTGGTTCAACGATCTGGGCTTCCAGGATCGGCGCCTCTATGGTGATCAGAGGTTCGTTGGGAAAGACCGGAGTTCCATCCGGTATGGCATACAGGTTTCCGATGAAACGAAAATCTGATAGATAGTCAAGATACTCTTTGCTCAGACCCAGACTCTTTAGATATTTCAGATCATCCGTCGTAAAGCTGATGTTTTGGATGTAGTCGATCACCTTATCCAGTCCGGCCATGACAGCATAGCCGCCATGGTTCGGGATCTCCCTGAAAAAGACATCAAATACAGCCCGAAGATTTTTCTTACCGTTAAGCAGGTAGGCGTCTGCCATCATGAATTCATAGGCATCGGTCAACATCGAATAGTTTCTTGGATTTCTCATTTTCATCACCTTTTTTATCATATCATTTATCCTTAGACGCAGAAATAATCCGAATAGGACATCATTCAATACGACTTCTACGATAAATCAGTCAGCGTAAGCAAAAAGGTGGCAAAGCCACCTTTT
>JAFOIR010000434.1 GCA_017420625.1 Bacillota bacterium | reverse complement strand
TCGGACCATATCTCTGGAAAGAGCAGGATCTTCGCCAAAGGTTCCATTGTTTCTGAACCAGCGAGGATCGGAAGAAATATCCACCTGCGGTGCCAGGAAGCAGGCAACGCCAAGGTCTCTCAGTTCTCTGGACTGGCATTTGGCTGATTCAAAAGCGATTTCCGGATCAAAGGTCGCAGCAAGACCAAGATTGCCCGGCCAGTCGGGAACGCCCTGACCGTTCCTGGGATCGGAAGAGAAGTAGCAGGGGATACCAAATTCCTTTCCCTCAACGTATTTTTGCATATTGTTGGACCAGGCGATCTGAATATCGTCAGGAATACCGCCGCCTCCGGCAGAATTGAGGACGCTGCGCAGATGTTTGTCCAGGAAAGTTTTCTGTTCTTCATTGACTTCAGCTGTGACTCTGAACTGATGGGCAGAGAAGCACATCAGACCAGCCACCTGTTCGATCGAGAGTCTTTTGGCCAGATCATCGGCTCTTACTTCAGCGGGAAGACGCCAGTCTTCATAGGGCAAAAGTTCGCCGTTTCCCAGGAAATCTTTAAAAGCAAAGCCGTCTTTTTCCAGAATCTTGATTCCGGATGAAGGGCTGTAGCCTAAGGTTTTTCCACCTTCATTTTCAATGAGATTGAAATCATACTTTGTCTTTGTTTCTTTCCACATGCATTATACCTCCAGCGCTATGATTGGGACCTCCGGCTTGCTCCGGATGTCAGTCTGATCATATTATAACAAGCAGATCAAGCTCTGGCAAGTTTCACATGGAGGCTTTGATAAATCCAAGAAACAGTGGATGGGGTTTATTGGGACGGCTCTTGAATTCCGGATGAAACTGGACACCAATAAAGAATGTCTCATCTGTCAGCTCGATCGTTTCGACCAGATGTCCATCAGGAGACAGACCGGAGAGACACAATCCGGCTTTGGAGAGAGCTTCACGGTAGGCATTATTGACTTCATAGCGGTGGCGGTGACGTTCGCTGATATGTTCCTGACCATAAAGCGAGAGGATCTTTGTTCCCGGCTGCAGATCACAGGGGTATTTCCCCAACCGAAGGGTACCGCCTTTGTCGATCGAATCATATTGTCCAGGCATAAAGTCGATAACAGGATAGAGGGTGAGCTCATCGAACTCCCGGGAGTTGGCGCCGGAAAGGGATGCCATGTGACGAGCATATTCGATCACGGCAATCTGCAGACCGAGGCAGATACCAAAATAAGGAACGTGATGTTCTCTTGCATAGCGGCAGGCTGCGATCATACCCTCGATCCCGCGGCTTCCAAAGCCGCCGGGTACGATGATTCCATTGACACCGGCCAGAATGGAGGCGGCATTTTCATCTGTGATGGTCTCGGAATCGATCCAGTGGATCGAAACATGGGCATCAAGTGCATAGCCTGCATGGCGCAGAGCTTCTGCCACAGAAAGGTAAGCATCATGCAGCTGAACATATTTTCCTACCAGTCCGATCGTTACTTTCTTTCGCTCTGAACGGATTCGGTCGACCAGATCGTGCCAGTCTTTCAGATCAGGCTCAGGGGTCTCAATGCCCAGTTCCCGGCAGACGATATCGGAAAGTCCGGATTTTTCCAGCATGAGCGGAGCTTCATAGAGGATCGGAAGCGTCAGGTTTTCGATGACACAGTCCGGTTTGACATTGCAGAAATGCGCAATCTTCTGGAAGATCGTCGGATCTGTGATAGGCTCATCCACCCGTAGGATGATCAGGTTCGGGCTGATCCCCATCCCCTGCAGTTCCTTCACGGAGTGCTGTGTCGGTTTGGATTTGTGTTCTCCGGATGCCTTCAGATAGGGGACAAGGGTGACATGTATATACAAAGCATTTTCACGCCCGACTTCCAGACCGACCTGTCGGATGGCTTCAATAAACGGTTGAGATTCGATGTCACCGATCGTACCGCCGATCTCCGTGATAACGACATCCGCATCCGTTGTCTGGCCTACATTATAGATGAAGCTCTTGATCTCATCGGTGATATGCGGGATCGTCTGCACCGTGCTCCCAAGGTATCCGCCCTGGCGTTCACGGTTGATGACGTTGGAATATACTTTACCGGTGGTGAGGTTCGAATAACGGTTCAGATCCTCATCGATGAAACGTTCATAGTGGCCAAGATCCAGATCGGTTTCGGCGCCATCCTCGGTAACATATACTTCACCGTGCTGATAAGGACTCATGGTACCGGGATCCACATTGATATATGGATCGAGCTTCTGCGCTGCGACCTTCAGGCCGCGAGCTTTCAGCAGGCGTCCCAGAGAAGCCGCCGTAATTCCTTTGCCAAGACCGGAAACCACACCGCCGGTCACGAAGATATATTTTTTCATTGCTCCTTCTCCTTCTGAAGATATGCGTGAACTTCCAGTGCAGCGGCCTGCCCGTCTGCCAATGCCCGGACGACCAGTGACTGGCCTGTCCGCATATCGCCGGCACTGAAAAATTTGTCTCTGATCTGATGAGACTGATTTTCAGGCATGAGTGTCCCGCGTCTTCCAAGGGGCAGATCAAGCGCATGCGGAAGGGTTTCTTCACAGCCCACGAAGCCGGCCGCGATCAGGAGAAGTTCACATTGAATAATCTTTTCAGTTCCCGGAACCGGTATCATGCGGCCACTTTCATTCGGTTTCAACCGGATGATTTCAATTGCGGACAGCATTCCATCCGTACCGGCGAAGGCTTTTGTCACGGTTGACTGATATTGACGGGGATCCTGTCCGAATACCGATGCAGCTTCCATCTGACCATAATCTGTCTTTACTACGCGGGGCCATTCAGGCCAGGGATTGGAGGAAAGCCTTTCTTCCGGCGGAGCCGGCATCATCTCGAGCTGCAGAATGCTGCTGCATCCCTGACGAAGGGCAGTTCCGATACAGTCATTGCCTGTATCGCCGCCGCCCACGACGACTACAGCCTTTTTTTGAGCACTGATTCGGGTCGGACGGTCATCCAAAAGAGATTTTGTCTGTTCTGTCAGGAAATCGACCGCATAGACGACCCCGGAAATATCCCCATTTTCCATGGACAAGGCACGCGGCTTTCTTGCACCGCCGCAAAGCAGGACCGCATCGAATGCTGAAAGCATGGAAGGATCGGCTTCAGTCCCAAGATTGAAAGTGATGCCTTCGTTTTCCATCAGGCGGATCCTTCGTTCGATCAGTTCTTTGGGCAGTTTCATGGCGGGAATTCCATACATAAGAAGTCCGCCGGGACGATCGGCTTTTTCAAACACAGTGACGCTGTACCCGAGCTGATTCAATCGATCGGCAGCAGAAAGACCCGAGGGACCCGAGCCAACGACCGCTACTGTCCGGCCGATACGGGCGGCGGGGACCCTCGGTTTGATCCATCCTTCGGAAAATCCTTTTTCGATCAGATAGAGTTCGTTATTCCGGTTTGTCACGCCGTCCTCGGACAGATTGCAGGCTTTTTCACAAAGGGCAGGACAAACATGGCCGGTAAACTCCGGGAATGGGGCGGTCTGCAGCAGCCTTGCAAGAGCCTGTTTTTCCAGCCCGCGGCAGAGAAGATCATTCCATTCCGGGATCCGGTTGTGCAGTGGACATCCAAAGTCAGACTGGCAGAACGGCACGGCACAGTTCATACAGCGCGCAGCCTGCTGACGACGCTGTTCATCGGACAAAGGTTCGTGCAGATCCAGAAAATCACACAGACGCTTTTCAGCAGGACGAAACGGATCTTCCGTTCTTGCATAATCCAGAAAGCCAGTCGGTTTTCCCATGATCAGTTCCCCCTTTCCTTTTGGATTTCTTTCCGGAGCAGAGCCAGGTATTCTTTTGAAATTACAAAGCGGAAGAAGGACAGCTGGTTTTCCAGATCCTCGAGGATCGCGGCCGCTTTTTCCGAATCCGTCCAGCGGATATGCGCCTCCAGAAGTTCAGCAAGTTCAGGAATATCTTTTTTTACAGCAGGACGTATCTCAAGCGGGGACAAACTGAGTTTTGTCTTCAGTTCATCCAGCGGATCATAGACCCAGCAGATGCCGCCGGACATTCCGGCTGCGAAATTATCTCCCACGGATCCCAGTATCATGACTTTTCCTCCGGTCATGTATTCGAGACCGTGATCACCTACTCCTTCCACGACAGCCACCGCGCCGGAGGAGCGAACGGCAAACCGTTCCCCGGCCCGGCCGGCAATATAGCATTCCCCGGCAGTGGCACCGTACAGAGCGACATTGCCGATCAAAACATCATCGCTTTGCCAGACGGCATCCACCGGAGGCCTGACAGCGATCGTTCCGCCGGAAAGGCCTTTGCCCAGATAATCATTCGCTTCACCAAATAGCGTGATCGTCTGGCCTTTCTGCAGGAAAGCACCGAAGGACTGGCCGCCGGTACCCTGCGCCTGGATGTGGCGCGGACCGGAAAGCATGGTTCCAAATGCCCGATCAGTAGCGGACAGCAGGACATGATCCTGGACCGCGCGGACATCCTTGCGCTCAGAAAGGTGGAAATCATGTTTGGCTTCTTTTCTGAAGTGGATATTTCTCGAAAAACCGATCAGGTCGGACAGATCGATCGGTGCACCTTCTTTGACTTTCAGAAGATCACTTCTGCCGACCATCTCATCGACGGTCCTGGCACCAAGCTTCGCCAGGATCTCTCGCAGCTGCTCTGCGATAAAGAGCATCAGGCGCTCGACATATTCCGGCTTGCCGATAAACCGTGCGCGAAGCCTGGGATCCTGCGTGGCAATACCAAAGGGGCAGGTACCCAGATGGCAGACACGCATCATCCGGCAGCCCATTGCTACAAGCGGAAGGGTCGCAAATCCGAATTCTTCCGCACCAAGCAGCATGGCGACAGCGACATCATGACCGCTCATCAGTTTGCCGTCTGTTTCCAGTGTCACACACTGACGCAGGCGATTGCGGCAGAGCACCTGATGTGCTTCTGCCAGGCCGATCTCCCAGGGAAGACCTGCATGATGGACGCTGCTGAGAGGGGCAGCTCCGGTTCCGCCTTCACCACCGGAAATCAGAATTCCGCCTGCACCAGCCTTGGCTACACCGCTGGCGATCGTCCCGACACCGGTCGAGGAGACTAACTTGACGGTGATCTTGGCATCTTCATTTGCGCACTGAAGATCGTAGATCAATTGGGCGAGGTCTTCAATCGAATAGATATCATGATGCGGCGGGGGAGAGATCAGGGAGATTCCGGGCGTCGAGCATCGGGTCTTTGCCACGGATTCGGTCACTTTTCCTCCCGGCAGGTGTCCGCCTTCACCAGGCTTGGCACCCTGCGCCATCTTGATCTGGATCTCTTTGGCAGAAAGCAGGTATTCTCTGGTAACGCCGAAACGTCCGGAAGCGACCTGTTTGATAGCTGAATTGCGATTCGTACCGAACCGTTCGGGAAGTTCCCCGCCTTCACCGCTATTGGAGCGGGCACCAAGAGCATTCATGGCTTTAGCAAGTGTTTCGTGGGCTTCCTGTGAGATCGAACCATAAGACATAGCGCCGGTACGGAAGCGTCGGACGATACTTTCTGCTGGCTCGACTTCTTCCAGCGGGATCGGGCTGCAGCACTCAAAGCGAAGGTCGAGCATGGAACGGATCGTCCGCGGACCTTCTTCAGCCAGGAGGGAAGTGTAGGTGTCAAACAAGACCCGGTCGTTATTCCACAGTGATTGCTGCAATGTATGGATCGTCTTCGGCTGATAAAGATGCTCTTCGGAATCGGCGGAGGAACGCAGCCGGTGAAGTCCTGTCGAAGGAAGGAATGCGAGGGAAGATCCCGGCCATCCGTTTTGAATCTTTTCAAACCCTTTGGCATGATGGAAACGCAGATCCTGTTCGATTCGGGCGAGGTCGCATCCGCCCAGTGCCGATGGCGTATTCGAAAAGTATTCATCGATCAGCGGTTTATCCAGCCCTACGGCCTCAAACAATTGAGCGCTCTGATAGGACTGGAGGGTGGAGACGCCCATCTTGGAAGCGATCTTCTGGATACCAGCTGCGAGTGCCTGATTATAGGAACAAACAGCCTCCTGGGCTGAGGCCTTCAATTCTCCGGTCTCACAGAGGTGAGCAATGACCTGGTGAGCAAGGTACGGGACGACCGCCCGGGCACCGAACGCTACCAGCATGGCCATATGATGGACATCCCTTGGTTCACCACTCTCCAGGATTACAGAGACGGCAGTACGCTGTTTGATGCGGATCAGATGCTGTTCCAATGCAGAGACCGCGAGCAGGGAAGGAATGGCCAGATGGTCTTTGTCCAGACCCTGGTCGGAGAGGATGAGGATATTGATCTTATCCCGGCAGGCTTCATCGCAGCGACGGAAGAAATCGTCCAACGCATCAGCGAGATTCCGGGAAGAAGGAAAGAGTAGCGAGATAGTTCTGATTCTGAAATCCGGATGGGAAAGTGTCCGGATCTTCGAAAGATCGGTCTCTGTCATGACAGGTGAGGCAAGTTCCAGTACTGTACAGTTTTCCGGCCCGCTGGACAGCAGGTTGCCGTCATCGGCAATATAAATCGTCTGATCAGTCTTGATCTCTTCACGAAGCGCGTCCATCGGCGGATTGGTTACCTGCGCGAACCGCTGCTTGAAATAATCAAAAAGCGAAGGATGAGTCCGGGACAGGACAGCCAGCGGTTCATCCGCGCCCATGGAACCGATCGGTTCTGTTCCGTTTTCCGCCATAGGACGAAGGATATCTTCCAGATCTTCGTAGGTATAGTGGAATGCCCTTGCCTCGGCTGAGAGATAGGCCTCGTCCGGCATATTTTGGGGTGGAAATGAGGAAGGCAGATCATCCAGACGAACGATATGCTTTGTCCATTCGCTGTAAGGCGCCGCAGAAGCGAAAGATTTCTTCAAAGCTTCGCTTTCCAGAAGTTCACCGGTCTCAAGATCCGCCATCAGGATCTCACCGGAACCAAGCTTCCAGCGGCGCCTTATGTGAGCGCTTTCTTCTTCCAGCACGCCGGCCTCGGAGGAAAGGATCAGGCGCTGATCATCTGTCAGAGCGCAGCGAAGCGGCCTAAGGCCGTTCCGGTCCAGGCTTGCACAGACTCTCCTTCCGTCGCTGTAGAGAATGGCGGCAGGTCCGTCCCAGGGTTCCATCATGGTGGAATAGTACCGGTACATATCTCTCCACGGCGTGCTTAGACGGCTCTTCTGCCAGGGCTCCGGCAGCAGGATCATAGCAGCCAGCGGAAGAGGCATGCCGTTCATATATAGAAATTCAAGTGTATTATCCAGCATCTGAGAATCGCTGCAGTCTTCCTGAACAACGGGCAGTACCTTGGCCATCTGATCACCAAGGACTGATGAGCGCATGGTCTCTTCCCGTGCTTTCATACGGTCATGGTTGCCTCGGATTGTATTGATTTCTCCGTTGTGCAGAAGCATCCGCTGCGGATGAGCCTTACTCCAGCTGGGAAAAGTATTCGTGGAGAAACGTGAGTGGACCATAGCCATGGCTGAGGTATAGCGGACATCCTGCAAGTCATCGTAAAAAGAACGCAGTTGTCCGACCAGCATCATGCCCTTATAGACGATCGTCCGGGAAGAAAGAGAACAGATATACGCATCGGTG
>JAFOIR010000433.1 GCA_017420625.1 Bacillota bacterium | reverse complement strand
TTTATGGCACATCCCGGTTCTGTCTCGTGCCGGCAGTTGCTGAACCGGCACTGGCTCATGAGTTCCAGAATATCCGAAAAAGTCTCATCGATCCCTTCGCCTGTCTGTGCCATGCCGATTTCACGCATACCAGGCGTGTCAATGATCGAAACACCGTTTTTCAGTTCGATGAGCTGACGATGCGTCGTGGTATGTTTTCCTGTGGAATCCGATTCCCGTACTTCAGAAGTCTTCATCACGGTTTCACCGCAGACGGCGTTGATCAATGTAGATTTGCCGGCGCCGGATGAGCCGAGCAGACAGATGGTTTTTCCCGGCTGGAAATAGTCTTCCAATTCATCAAGACCAATGTCGTAGAGTGCACAGATCGTATGGACCCGGATCTCATCGGAGATGGTTTCGACTTCACGCACAAATCTGCTGGGATTCGGGCACATATCCGTCTTGGTCAGAACCACGACCGGAACTGCTCCACCCTGCAGGACGGTGCTGGTATACCGGGCGATCCGGTTGTAACTGTAATCCTCTGTGAGTGCAGTGATAATGAATACATAATCGACGTTCGAAACCATGTACTGCATAACACCGGTCTTTGCCTGATCCGGCCGCTTCAGCAGACTGGTCCTTTCACAGACCGACTGGATGATCGCGTCGCCTGATGGCTGATAATAAAACGTCACGTAGTCACCGACCACCGGCAGCTGATCGGATTCCATCTCATAGAAGCTTCCCTTGAGCTTGGCAGGAAGATCCTTTTCCCAGAACCGGATCGTATATCGGCCTTTCTGGATCTCGGATATCCGGCCGAGCCTTTCTTTATGCAGCCACTGACAGGAAAGTTTCAAAGGTTTGTAATAGGGGAAGTTTCTGGTAAAGGCAGTAATTTCTTCTTCGTCTTCACATGTTTCAAAGACGGGTGCTTCATAAAACTTCCCATGGATTTCCTGAAAACTTTCATTCAGCGGATAGGCCAGGAACGGATCCGGATTTCCGAAGATCGGATGTACGATCCCGAACTCGCCGCAGGTAGTAAATCCGTGTTTGGGATAATAGTCCGGTTCTCCCAGAATCACGATGCCTGGCCAGCCGGTTTCCTTTGCCAAAGACAGGGTTACCCGCAGCAGTTCTTTTCCGATTCCCATGCTGAAGCAGGTCGGTTCCACCGCCAGAGGTCCGAAAGTCAGTATATCATGACGGACACCTTCTTCATTGATGACAAAGGCATGGGAATAGAAGATCGCGCCGACGATCTTTCCGTCCAGTTCGGCTATCCGGCTGAGCTCCGGAATATAATCCTCGGATTCTCTTAGCTTATGGACCAGCAGATGTTCATTGCATCCGGGGCCATGGATATTCCAGAACGCACGCATCACCATGTGTTCGGTCTGATAATAGTCTTCACTTGTTTCTTTTCTGATGATCAATTGATTCAATGTAAAAATTCTCCATTCGTTGTTTTCTGATACAAAAATCGTATGGAGACCCCAGCTAAAGCAAATAAAAAACCGTGACAAAATGCCACGGTTCATATGATCAGAATCAATATACCTGTCCGATCAAAAATACAAAACCGAGGTCATCGCATAGTACGCCGCTACAATCTCTTTATTTATCGCAGTCATCATGTGTACCTCGCTTTCCTTTGTATTTTTGTTTTTTCACGATCCCGATTATAACGCAGCTTCCCGGCAATGTCAATCGTATCTTCGGAATTTACCAGATCTTCCCGGCCAGCGCATCGATATAGATATAATTTTCGTTTTCTTCCGAAGGTGCTGTTTTCAGCGGCAGCGCAATAAAACTGATCGTTTGCCCTTTTGTAAAGGTGGACTCCAGGGCGGTGACTTCTTCTGCCGTTCCAAAAAGACCCAGCCAGACGACCTGATTTTGGCTTCCCGGCATGAGCAATGTCAGATAGATCAAAGAGGCATCAGGATAATCTGTCCATAAAGTACAGCTGTATAGGGTGGCACCTTCCACTTTCAGCAGTTTGCCGGCATTGCCTTTCGGGTCGCTGTAATACTCATCATAGGTCATGCCTGACACAAGTGCCTCCAGTTCAGAACCGTCGTTACGATAAAAGAAGGCCTGATCATGATCACGGATCATATTATAAACCGCTATCTCATAGGGGGACTTTCCATAGTCGGATGTGATCATGCTATGGCCAAAATAGTGTGATGGGTTTGTCATGCTTTCTTGACCGCCGGTAAAGGTCCTGTCCGCTACCAGATCACCTTCTGCCAGGTGAAAGATACAATGAATGATACCGTTGAATGAACCGTTATCCAGATGGCCTGTTTCATCATAGGTGATTTGATTATCGTTTGCACAGGAGAAAGTACCATCTCCGGTCAGGATCCCATCAGTAATCGTACCGGAATATGTCCCGAGCCGGGTATAGGATTCTTTACTCAGCATTGTCAGAAATGTGACCGTACAGTGATTGGTACTTAGCGTTCCCGTTCCCAGACCGCCCGATAGGAATGTACCGGTAAAGGAAAGATAATAGCCTTCACCGTCCGACGGAGCCTCGAAAGATCCTTCACCGTTTGGAAGAAAAGCGGATGTCTGACCGGTATAAGTCCCGGTGAAAGCACGATCCTGGAAGGAGATCGTGGCGGTAATGGAGGAAAAAGTTCCATCACCGGTCATTGCCCCGGAGGAGAAGGTGCCGGAATAAGTGAGACCATCAGATGTAAAGCTGGCATCACCTGTAAGGGCACCGGCGGCGACCGGACCGTTGTAAATACCGGAGATCTCAGTTCCCTGGACAGTAACCTTCAGCGGGAAGTTTGCCAATGTCCCATCCTTCAGAGCACCTGTTTCAAACGAACCGGAATAGCTAAGCTGATCAGCGGTAAAAGTGCCGTCTCCTGTGAGAACCCCGCCGGCAACCGGGCCTGTATAGAAGCCAATATAGTCTGTTTCGGCGATCTTAATCGTGACAGCAAGATCAGAAGCACTTCCATCCTGCGCCGCGCCGGTGGAAAAAGTACCGCTGTACTTTGTTTTGTCAGCTTCAAAAGAACCTTCTCCTTCCGGGAGAAAACCGGCGATCGGTCCGGTATAGGAGCCACTAAGCGGCTGAGCAGAGATCGTAATGC
>JAFOIR010000007.1 GCA_017420625.1 Bacillota bacterium | reverse complement strand
GGAACCAATATCGCCCATAGCCTCAATGAGGGGCGCATACTCGCCTTCAGGGTCGCAGATAAGGATATCGTCATCCGTATTCAGGATCAGGAAAGCGATCAGCTCCTTTACACTGAAGGATTTACCGGAGCCGGGAACACCTAGCACGAAGGCGGACTGGTTCAGCAGGTTCTCCTTGTTGCACATGATCAGATTGTGGGAAATAGCGTTCTCTCCGAAGTAGATGCCACCCTTATCCATGATCTCCTGCACCTTGAAGGGAATGAAAACCGCCAGGCTTTCAGTGGTCAGCGTACGGAACGCGTTGATCCTGCGGGTCCCGATGGGAAGTACAGTATTGAGTCCATCCAGCTGCTGATATTTCAGCACTGCCATCTGGCACATGTGCTTTCTGGCTGTTGCCAGGATCGTCTCCGTGTCGGTATCGAGCTGTTCCTTGGAATCAGCTGTGATGACCATAGTGATGACTGCGAACATCATGCGCTGGTCACGGGTCGTCAGGTCATCCAGAAACTCTTTGGACTCTTTGCGCTGAAGCTCCATATCGTAGGGAACTACAGCGGAGAAGTTGTTGTTCTGATTTTGCTTTCTCTGCCAGTTGGTGATATTCGTCTCGACGCCGAGAAGACGGTTCTCGACCTCGCGGACCGCCTCATCGGTCGGGACGGGAATAACGTCGATGGAGAGCATCATATTACGGTTCATGTCCGTAAGCTCTGCCACCATGCTGTCTTTGATATAGCTGGCATAGTCCTTGAGATAGAGAACACGGGCGTATTTCTCGCCGAGCTTCAGGAAATCTGCGTGCTTTTCAATGCTGTCCGGACAGATATAGTCACGGAAGCAGTGACCTTTGCGCATATTGTCCTTCAGGTTGAACGCGAAGGCGTTTTCCTCGCCGGAACGGTAGAAGTCATGCAGAGCGCGGAGCCTGTCAACGGCGGTCATCTCGATGCAGCGAGAACCGAGCGCGGTCAGGTGTTGTGAGAGCTCAGCTCCGGTCCTGGCAAAATATGCACGGGCATCCTCGATGTTCTTCTTGGCGACAGTGACGGTAATATACTTTTCCTGTGTGATGCCGTTGGCGTCCATCGCCTTATCCAGAAGCATCTGGTTATACTCCCTGCGGTAGTCATCAAGGCCGTCGCACTTGAGCGGCATGAGAACGGACTCCTCGAAATCCGCCTTCTTCATGCGGTGGTTGTTGATGGTGATCTTTGTGGTAGCGCCGCTGTCCAGGGAATTGAGCAGTTCCGAATAGGTCAGGAACATGCTCTCCTTATCCTCGCGGCTCGCAACCAGATAATTGATGTCGGCAAACTTCCAGCTCTTCACGAACTTGCTGCCGACTTGAAAGATCCCGTCAGGCCAGATCCTTTTGATAGGGATCACGTCCTGGACTTTCTTCGGGACCTTGTACTTTTCCTTATCCGTACTCTGGATAGTTTTGATGGATTTAATCATGCTTCCTCAAAGCCTCCTTTTCATGATTTGTGATTGTTTCCTTCAGAGCCTCGTAGTAGATGTTTTCAGACTCGAAGTGCAGCTCTCTGGGCTCCAGCATCTCTGAGCGGAGCCATGCCCAGATGAACTGCTCGGCGGTCATCCCGTGATATGTGATGAAGCCCAGCGCCGCGAAAGGCGCGGCACCGAGAACACACATCCAGGAGACCGTTTCTGTTCCTACATACGGCTTCAGAAGGAAGTAAAGCAGCACGGCGACGCCCATAGCTGCTATAGAAAAAAAGAACTGCCTGAGTGACAGTCCGAAAAACATGGATTCCGTATAGTTGCGGATCTCGCGGTTTATCTTTACTTCCATAATCATCTCTCCATTTCTCTGCGGCGCTCCGCGTCAGCCGCCACAGACAGTTCCTGCGTATCCGCGCGGAACCGCAGCACCCTGCTGCAGAGCAGATCCTGAGGGCTGACTTCGTTATCGTTGATCTCTTTGACCATCTTTGCCAGCTCCATAGGAGTCATCTGCCCGTTGTCCGGCATGATCAGAACTTCATGAATGGAACTCGGCAGGACGAAATAATCCTTGCCGACGATCTCTCCGATCTTTTCCTTCATGCCTGGATAGAAGAGCGCCGACGCGCCGAGGCGTCCGTCTTCGGTCGTCAGGACCAGCAGAGTATCTTCCGGCGCGTCTCCGCCCGTCAGATAGTTCTCCGGTTCCATGCCGGTCATAGAGCCGAACAGCATATCCTGTATGGCGCAGAGCTTCGGATGACTCTGTGACACAGAGCGCTCCATCGCGTCCTCAAGGATAGCTTCGGGGTTGGCGTCCGCAAGACCGGAAGCAAGCTTCGCGGGGACATTGGCGATCCCGCCGTCCGCGATCTCTTCAGGCAGTTCCATATAGGCGACAAGGGCCAGTCCGCAGCCGACAGGTTGGTATACGCTGTTCTGCAGCGTTTCAGGGTTTCTTTTGATATCCATCAGCCTTACGCGGAGACTATCCCGGATATCCTCATAGCTTTGTATTCTGTAGGTATTCATAGTCATTCCTTTCTTCCATTAAAGACCCATCATTTCTCTGACGATACGGTCCGCCATCTTAACTGATCCGACCAGGATCAGCATGTTGAATATGAGCTCGCCGATATAGCTCCATACCATTGACGCCGCCGTAGCGGTCGTATCGACGACAGGCGGGCTGGATGCGAAAACAGAGAAGATGATGCACGCCAGTACGATGATCGCGCCTTCCAGACAGACGCCCGCATAGCTCTTGAGAAAGCTCTTGCCGACGTTCTGCGTGGGCTCTCCGGCAAACGTGGAGAGCGGCACCGGCGCAATGGCGGTATACATATAGAGTTTGAAAAACCTGCCGTAAACGCTGAGAATCATGATGAAACTCAGCACCCATACGAACAGTCCGCCGATCAGCGTTACCGCCCAGAGCGGAATACTCTCAAAGAATCCGCAGTCCTCAATCGCCGTGACGATCTCAGCCGGGAGCATGGTGGTCGTTGCCGTACCGAACCCTGCTGAGTTCATGATGGTGCTGATGACGCCCTGTATGACGCTCAGGAAAGCCATCATCAATTCGAGACCGTAAGTGATCACGCCTTTTGCGATAGCAAAGCGGATAAACAGTTTGACTGCGTGTTCGGGCTTCTTCACTTCAGCGAAGCTGCCGCAGGTGCGCATTACACCTATAACGAAAAAGAGCACCAGCAGTGCGTATCCGATAGCCTGCAGTGCTCCGTGAATGCTTGTGATTACGGACCAGATAGAGCCGCCTTTGAAGTTTTCGGGTGACTGGGTGATGATCATCCAGATCTCAGCCAGTTTCTCGTTCCAGACTTCCAGGGCCCGTTCCAGATTCTGTACAATCCAGTTATCCGACATTCAAACACCTCCTTTCGGGACGGCTCCTTTTGACAGAGCCGTCCCTATTGAACGGATACCGGATTAGCCGATGATAAGATTCAGGATCTCTTTTGCGAAAGTGATAATGATACCGCCCGCGAGAGTCAGGAAACCGTTGGAACGCTGAGAGGGGTCATGGCTCTGGAAAGACATGCCGACCTGCACGATGCCCCAGCCGAGAATGATAAGACCGACTGCGCGGATCAAACCGAAGATGAAATCGCTGAGGTTGTTCACGACGTTGATGGGATCGCCGCCTGCCGCGAAAGCAACAGTGCCGGTGCCGAGCATCATGGCAAGGCAAAGTACGGCAGCCGCGTAGACGCGGAAACCCTTCTTGACCTTTGCGGGAGTCTCAGGCTTGTTCTTGTTTTTTCTGCTCATTTTTCTTTTCCTCCATTTTCTTTTTGAGTAATTCTTCGAACTCCTCCTCGCAGAAGAAGAGGTATTCGTCTTCACCGACAGGATCTGATTCTGCTTTCTTGAGAAGGCCTTCGTCGATCTCAAGCGTAGCGATGCTGATAAGGTCCTCGCCGTGTCGGTACGGTTCGGCACCGCCGTCCGTGGTGAACCTGACGTTGGGATGCTTCGTAATGTCGTACTTCAGATCCTCAACCGGGCATTCGCCGCGAATGAACAGTAGGGCGTACTGGTTATCCAGCTTGCGAACCTCATCCGGCGTCATGAGCTCGCGGCCCGTGATCTGCCAGTTGGTGGTATAGCTGCCGTTCCTGCCTCTGGCACGACCGTAAGTATTGGTATCAATAGTCTCTTTACCGAGTAGCTTTGATACGTACTCATGAGTGGACTGCTCATTGCCGCCGAGATACAGGAACTCGTCGCAGTTGCCCACGATGGATTCCCACTGCTTTTCGAACAGAGCCTTAAGCTGCGCAAGGTTCTGGATTATGATACTGACGCTTATCTCACGCGAACGCATCGTGGAGAGCAGCTTGTCAAATTCGTCAGGCAGCGCGACGTTCGCGAACTCGTCCATACAGAAATGGACGTGAACGGGAAGCCTGCCGCCGTGGATGATATCCGCCTGGTAATAAAGCTGCTGGAACATCTGCGTATAGAGCATTCCCACGAGGAAATTGAAGGAACTGTCGTTGTCCGGGATAACAGCGAAGATTGCCGTTTTCTTTTCTCCCAGGCTCCACAGCTCCATTTCGTCGTTTTGGGTTATGCTCGCAAGGCTTTCCAGATTGAACTTTTCCAGACGTGACATCAGCGTGATCTGGATCGACTTCAGAGTCTTGCCGGAGCCGGAGTGGTAGCTGCGGTAATACTTCAGCGCTATGTGTTCCGGGTTCCTCATCTCAAGACGCTCGAAGAGAATATCCAGCGTGGAACGGTACGTCTCGTCATCCTCTCTGACATCACCGGCGCGGATCATGTCCATGACCATCGGAAAGTTCTGTTCCTCAGGCGGTGCCTCGTAATGCAGATAAAAAATAAGGGCCAGGAGCAGCATCGTCGCAGCCTGGTCCCAGAAAGGGTCCTGCGTCTGGGAGCCCTTTGGCGTGGTGTTCTTGAACAGGTTTGTCACCAGCCGCTGAATATCGTTATCGTTCCGAAGGTAAACGAAAGGATTGTAGCAGTGGGACCTGTCCATATTTACAAGATCCAGCACACGGATCTCGTACCCGTGCTCCTCCAGGAGAGCCCCTGTAGACGCCAGGAGCTCGCCCTTCGGGTCAAGGACGCAATAGCTGGTATTGCAGTTCATGATGTTGGGCTTGGCGAAAAAGCGGGTCTTGCCGGAGCCTGATCCGCCGCATACCAGCGTGTTCAGATTCCGCCTGTGCTTCCGTCCGTCAAGCCCTATGGATACGTTTTGAGTAAGGATCTTGTTTTCGGTTTTCGGTGTATCGGCATACTTCCTGTTGATCCGTTCCGGCATGCCCCATTTGGCCGAACCGTGCTCTTCACGCCTTCTGTAGTTTCGTTCCGATGAGAGATATATCCCAAGGATCATTGCATAGCCGAAAAGCAGAGTGAGGACAGTTTTCAGGCTGTCCTCACATAGCGTGATCCGGAAAGGATTGTTCATGACCTCTCCGAAGTTTTTTACCAGGCCTACAATGCCTTCATCGAAATACGGCGCAATCAGAAGACCGAGCCAAATAACAGGAACGGTGCCGAGACAGTAGAGAATGATATTCTGCCGGGAAAGCTTATCGTGCCTCACGGTCAGCCTTTCTCTTTTCCTTTTGTGTCGGGGCATCGATGACCTTCAGGATGAGATCGTCCACATCTTCCGTGGGCTTCTCGTCCCTTATGAGGTCATTGCGGAAGTCAGCGAGACCGCTGACCAGAAGACGCTGCTCAAAATCGTCCAGCGTCACGACTACCTTTTCATCCGGTGCCATCAGAGCGTTACCTCCTTATCCGATTTCTTTTTGACCGGAACAGGAATATGTTCCAGTTCGGGAGTCTTTACCGAAGGGCCTTCAGACGACTTCTGCCTCTGTTCGTCGCGAATCTGTCTGAGCTCTTCCTTCACGGAAGGACGGGAGCTATGATCACCACGTTCAGGGTCGCCCACGTCGCTTCGGGCTCTTCTGCTCTCGGATGAAGGCTCGGACGGACGGGACTTCGCAGTCCGGGCCATGGTGGGGTTTCCGTTTTCCGGCCTTTCCGAAGTCGGATTCTCTTTCTCCGTGACAACGGTATCCAGGAACTCATTGAGCTTTTCATCCACGGACTGGGTTCTTTCCGGAGGAGCGATATCCTCGCCGGTCTGAACCTTTGCATCCCTGGATTTCTGGATCTCGGTCTTTACGGAAGCCATATCCACCGTGGCGAGATTGAAGCGCTCGAAGATACGGTTGATCTTGCTTGCATCTTCTGCACGGACCATGATATCCGTCAGACCGTCGTTGGCCTTGTTGTCTTTCAGCACGCAGTAGAGCACACCATACTTCTTAGCCTCCTCGCAGAACTTCTGGAGCTCGCCGTCCTTTACGGCAAACACCTTCAGTTCTTTTCCGCTCTTCAGCATATTGGTAAGACGGATCTTTCCTCTGGTTTTCTTCTGGTCCCGAAGGACCGCGTAGAGCAGCACCGCCAGCCTTTCGGCAGCCTTGCCGCTGATTTTAGCTGCGACTTCCACGCCGTTGAGACTCATTCTCACGACCTGTTCCGCCGCTTCCCCTGAGTAGTTCATCAGTCAATTCCTCCTTTTCCTGATTATTGTTTTGCAGCAGGTCAAGTTCCGC
This sequence comes from Bacillota bacterium, assembly GCA_017420625.1. The sequence goes on along the minus strand of JAFOIR010000007.1, from coordinate 4,074 downwards.
CTGCATCTGTGCGGCACGCTGCTCTGCAAGGTCGCAGACAATGCAGCCGTCCTTGAGTTTCTGTATCCGTGCGGTTATGACCGATATTCTGCCTTTCACCGCAAGAATCTCCGCTTCATCGCCTCTGCGAATAACACGCTTGAGCTCGTTGCGGAGCATATCGCGGTCTCTTTTCAGATAATCGATATCCTGCTCGGCGCGGTCCCGGTATTTCTCCAGATCCTCATAGGTCTCGATACCATTCTCGGCAAGGAACCGCGTCTGGGCATCCAGTTGATCGAGCTTCCGGATGTCCTCCCGCATAAAATGCGAGACTCTCTGCACGGATGCCGGATACCTGACGATGATATGAAGCTCGTAGCAATAGTAATAATAGAGCTTTGCGATCCCGCGCGCTTTTGTCTTCGGCGGGTAATAAGCGCGGTACCTCCGGACAGCGTTCCGCGTCTCTTCGGGGAAGGGGTCCTTCCTGCGGATATTCTCCAGGATTCGGTTTGAGATCTCGTCCAGGGAATAATCCTCACCGAGCCGGTCAAAGCGGAAGAACCTTTCCGAACCGGAAGGCCTCAGGGATGGCCGCTGAAGTTCCTTGCCGGATCTGGCGGTAAACTTCAGTTCATAGCCCATTTCCTCCAGCGCGTCATAGAACTCCGTTTCCGTAAGAGACACGGCTATCGCGCGGTCGATATCCTCGCGGATCTTCTGGCGGTATGTTGGCTTGCCGTTTTTCTCGGCGCTCCATTCGCCGTAGTTTTTCTTTTTGCCTTCGGGATGCTTCACAACGGACAGACCGTATTCACGGCACAGTCTGTCGGAGACATCCCGCATGAACTGATAGTCTTCATTGGTGCGGTGATACTTGATCCCGTCCACGAAGGAGACCGTGTTCACGACAAAGTGATTATGAATATGAGAGTCTTTATCAAGATGGGTACAGACAAGGACCTGGTAGCGGTCGCCCCAGACTTCCTGCGCCAGTCGGATACCGATCTGATGCGCGACCTCCGGGGTGACCTCACCTTCGGCAAAGGACTGGTAGCCGTGATAGGCTATTGTGCCGTCCTCCTTGCCGAAGGCTTTCTTCACACGGAGCATATCGTCTCTGGCGGTCTCCGGCGAGCAGTGTATGCCCCAGACGAGCTGTCTCTGGTTGGTAGCATCCTCACGCCCGGCGTACGCGATAACGTCACCCAGAGAATCTTTATCGGCGTTCTCCGGGACCGGTATCACTTCCGGGTTCATAGTTTTGTCCGGGTTCTGCGCGTAGAGCAGGACCTTGCTGATATACCCTTTGACTCTCCAGATAGATGTGGTTGCCATTACGAGTACATAACCTCCATTAGTTTGCTTACCGTCTCCTTCAGCCATCGCACGTTTTCCCAGTAAGAAGCCGTGTCCACGAAGCCCTTGGCATTCGCTTTCACGGCTATCTGGTTCATGTTGTTATTGATCTGCTGAAGATTCTTCAGGATGTCGATCACATCCACTGACGGTTTCTCTTTCAGCGGCATTTTGCGGATCAGAGATCTGAGATACGCTTCGCGGGAAACGCCCGCTTTCTTCACATCTCTGTTCAGCGCAGCCGCTTCGCTTTCATCAAGACGGACCTTGATTTCTATTCCGCGTCTTGCCATAATTCCTCCTTTCAGGCAGTGCAAGGGTTTGGGGCTACCCCAACAAGCAGACCTTTGTCCCCAAAGGGCGATGCTTGCTGGTAAAATGCCGCAACCCTTGCGTCCTTTACCGTAGGTTTACCTCGCAAGGTCGGTGACCTTAGGTTCATAGGGAACAGCTTTGATTTCGCCGTCGATTCTGTAGTACCGTTCCGGATTCCTGAACTGCTCGGTATAGCGTTTGATCTGATCCTGGCTGAGGGAACCGAAGTTCTCGCCACTGCAGTCGCAGATGAAGCACGGGCCGAAAATGATATCCATCATCTTGCCGTCTTCACCGTAAACCGCTCTGCAGGGACTCATGCCGTTCATTTTTCCCTCGTCGTTGCATACGATGCAGACCTCCTCCTCGAAGGGATAGAAGGCCTCGATGCATCCGCCAACCGCCTGCTGAAGCTCCTCAAGAGAGGAGCCGATCACAGCGGTTCGGGCAACCTTGCCGGGTTCAAGCATTACGACAGTGATGTTCTTCTCGCGCATCTCCTGAGCCAGCTCCGCATCGAAGGGGACGGCCTTAAAGCCGATGCTGTCGCAATAATAAAAGCCGGGCTTGATATCGTCCGACTTCACGATCTCGACTACATCGGATACGGAAAGGGATCTACCTTCATATCCTTCCGGCTTTTCCGCATTGAAAATGCGATAGATATCTTCAATGTCCTTTGCTTCGATCTCTCCCTTGAAGACTGTCTCGTACAGAGATGCGTTTACATCGGGAGAGTCCTGCCAGCGGGAAAGGCTGGCGTACGGCTCGAAGGCAACGCCGTCATGATCTTTGTCGAGATCGATCTGATAGATTCTGATGTCTGTCACCGTTCGTATTCCTCCTTCTTTTTGATTCCAACGCGCTGCATCAGCTGGTCGTTTACGTCCTTGCAGCCGGGCACCGGAGGCTCGTCAAATATCTCGTATTTGCCGGATAAGCCTCCCATGATGCCAGCTGCCGCGCCGCGCCCGACCTCATCGTTATCCAGATGAAGGTGCAGCGCTTTTATATTCGGATGATCTTTCAGATACTGGCTCAGGGCGATAGGCACGACATTCTCGCGCCTGGTCTGGAAGACTCCCGCAAGGGAAAGCAGCGCATCGTGTTTCCAGTCACGGCCTTCATACAGCTCAAGCGTGGCATAGCTCAAAAGATCGATTGCGGCCTCAAATAAATGGACGTGTTCCGCGTCAGGGGTTGCCGATATCGAAAATGAGAAGTGCTTGTCACTGCCGGTGACTTCGCCCTTATAAGCAGATCGCGTTCCGCGCATGGCGGCGTATCTTGCGATGCCCTGTGGGTCGTATCCGACAAAGACCGCGTTGTGGTAGTTTGCTGTCTCAAACAGCAGACTGTTTTCAATGCAGTAATCTATGATGACCGGATGGATACCACGGCTCTTAAGATACTTCTTCGCGTAGTACGGATATTTCTCCAGTTCGGGCATCAGGAGCTTTCTCGGTTCCTGCTTTTTCGGAGCATAGGAAAAGGCCGGAGTCTCCATAGCGCTCCGGCCCACGAGAAGCTCCACCGCCTCAGGAAGGGAGTAGTCCTTTACCTTAATGAGATAATCCAGGGCGGATACCCCGCCGATACCTCTGGAAAACCAGTGCCATTTCCCGTTGCTGATCTTCAGGGAATCATGCTCTCTGGTACAGTAATTGTTCCCGGATATCCGGACCAAATTTCCGGGTTCGTTCGTCTGCAGGTAGGAAAGAAGGTCGATCCTTCTGGCCTGCTGCAGAGCATCAGCTGAAATATACGGCATGGGGTCACCTCGCTGCTCCGCGATCTGGATGTCTGGGTTTCAGATCATCGAACCGTAGGTCATTCAGGACTGCACAGTAGTCCGAACTCGGAAGATCAAAAGTATCGCGGGCTCTCATGGAATAGAATTGCCTGTCCGGTCCGATAATGATGTGATCCAGAACCTGAATGTCCAGCAGCCGGTACGCTTTTATCATCTTGTCCGTAGTCATGATGTCTTCTCTGGACGGCGTGAGATTTCCTGACGGATGATTATGAAAAAGCATGATGGCCGCCGCGTTGGACAGGATAGACGCCTTCAGCGCCTCTATGGGACACGCGATAGACGCGTTGATCGTCCCGATGCTCATGATGTTCATATTGATGGGTTTTCCGTCATTGCGGAGATTGACCAGCACCATGAGCTGCCGGTCGAAATCGCCGAGATACTCGCTGATAATATCGACTGCGCTGTCGGGTCCGGTGATGGGTCTGTCAGATATGAGCGGCGGTTCCTTCACCATGCGGATCGATACCTGTTCCATTTCATACTGCATCGTCGTCGCCGTCCTTTGCGTCAACACACTCAATAATGGGGATCTCACGGATCTCTCCGTCCTCAAGATCATCAAGAAGTTCTTCGAAATACTTCTTCAGTCTGTTCTTATC
>JAFOIR010000432.1 GCA_017420625.1 Bacillota bacterium | reverse complement strand
ATCTTGTACTTAACAATGGAAAACATCGCAATGTTGCTATTATTGCTGTTTCCAGAGAACTTGCCGGTTTCATTTGGGGCATGATGACAGAACAGTTTGCCTGACATACAACAATGCAGCACCAACTTCAAGGGCTTCGCCACCTTCGGTGGTGCGCGGCACCCTTGACCATGCTGCTACATTGTTGTAGCGGTTTACCAGCCGGATAAATCCGGCTTTTATCACATATGTAATGTACAGAGAACATCTTGAAAGGGCCATGGTTCTTTCAAGGTTCGAATGATCTACGAAAAAACTATGTTGGCACATTTTGTGATCCACGCTTTTAGACAGTAGCATTCACGGTGGACCATTGACCTGTCGGTAGGAACTATATTGTTCTGAATCCACGTATATCAGAGTGGTCAATACCTGAGCTTCTGAAGCCGTGGTTCTCTCAGGGTGTTCTCTATTACTGCTAAATATTCGTAGTGATCTTTGGTGAATTATTTCCTTGACTGGAGGTCATTACATATCAGTTTTTAAGACTGTTCATTGGTGCCGGGATACGGCCTCCGCGGTGAACAAACTTTTCTGCACTGGATTCCTTCACCGGCATGACCGGCGCTTCTCCGAACAAGCCGCCTATCGTAACCGTATCTCCAATGCCCTTTCCCGGGGCGGGGATCACCCGAACCGCGGTTGTTTTATTGTTGATCATTCCGATGGCCGCTTCATCCGCAATAATTGCAGAAATGGTTTCCGCCGTTGTATTTCCCGGTACAGCGATCATATCAAGGCCAACAGAACACACGCAGGTCATCGCCTCCAGTTTTTCCAGACTGAGTACTCCTGATCTGGCTGCCGCGATCATGCCTTCATCCTCTGAAACCGGGATGAACGCACCGGACAGTCCGCCCACCTGGCTGGATGCCATGACGCCGCCTTTTTTTACTGCATCATTCAGCAAGGCCAGTGCCGCAGTGGTTCCCGGACCGCCGCAGGTCTCGATACCCATTTCCTCCAGGATCCGGGCAACCGAGTCACCTTTGGCCGGTGTTGGAGCCAGCGAAAGGTCAACGATACCGAAGGTTGTGTTAAGTCTGCTGGATGCTTCTCTGGCAACAAGCTGGCCCATCCTGGTTACTTTGAATGCTGTTTTCTTAATGGTTTCCGCAACCTCATCAAACGGCTTTCCCTTGCATTCCTGCAGAGCATGATATACGACGCCTGGACCGGAGACCCCGACATTGATCACCGTTTCCGGTTCCCCAACACCGTGGAAGGCCCCTGCCATGAAGGGATTGTCTTCTACCGCGTTGCAGAAAACAACCAGCTTGGAGCATCCTATGGCGTCTTCCTTTTCGGTCCGGAGTGCAAGTTCCTTAATACACAGTCCCATCTGGCGAACTGCATCCATATTGATCCCGGCACGGGTAGAACCGACATTGACACTGGAACAGACCCGTTCCGTTTCTGCCAGCGCAGTCGGGATCGATCGGATCAGTCGCCGGTCGCTTTCGGTAAATCCCTTCTGCACCAAAGCAGAGTATCCACCGATATAGTTTACGCCGATCTCCTTTGCCGCACGGTCCATGCTCTTCGCAAGGACTTCATACTCTTCGCTCTTGCAGCTTGCTGCTACGATGGAGATCGGGGTCACGGAGATGCGTTTGTTTACAATAGGTATTCCAAATTCCCGTTCGATCTCTTCTCCGGTCTTCACCAGATTTTCCGCTTTGCTGCAGATCTTATCATAGATCTTGTTTCCGCAAACCGTTATCTCTTCGCTGGCGCAGTCCTGAAGATTGATACCCATAGTGATCGTTCGAACATCAAGATGCTGCTGGTCGATCATGTGGTTGGTCTGAACGATCTCTTCTCTGTTTAATAAATAGCTCATAGTCCGACCTCAGATCTTATGCATCGAATTGAAGATATCTTCTCTCTGAATCTGAACCGAGAGATTCTTTTCTTTGCCCTTTTCCTTCAGAAGTGCGGAAAGAGCGTCAAAGGTCAGCTCACAGTCGGAGGTGTCCACCAGCATGATCATGGCAAAGTACTCCTGCATCAGCGTCTGGCTGATGTCCAGAATGTTGATGCCATTATCCGCCAGGATCTGGGTCACATACGCAATAATGCCTTTTTGATCTTTTGCAAATACAGAAACAATTGCTTTCAACTAATCTCACCCTTCGTTTTTTATAGAAAACATTATAAATCACAATGCCTCAAAAGCAAGCTGGATTGACAAGTTTTTCTCCCTGCTCTAAAATTCATTCAAATAGAAAGAAACCGAGGAGTTTGTGATGAATGTATGTGTCTACGGCGCATCCAGCGCCTCACTGGCAGATATTTATTATAATGAAGCAGAGTTGCTTGGCCGCCTGCTCGCCCAACGGGGACACCGGTTGGTTTTCGGGGGCGGGAAACACGGCCTCATGGGATCCGTTGCACAGGGCGTGTGGCAGGAGAGGGGAGAGATCCTCGGTATCGCGCCGAAGTTCTTCGATGAACCGGACGTTCTCTTTGAACACTGCACCGATTTCATCTATACAACGACCATGCGGGAAAGGAAACAGCTGATGGAGGATCGTTCGGATGCGGTCATTGTCCTGCCGGGCGGCATCGGGACCTACGAAGAGTTTTTTGAGATCCTGACGTTAAAACAGCTGGGACAGACTTCCCGGGCCATTGCGATTTTGAATACCAATCATTACTACGATCCCATGCTGGCCTTTCTTCAGAACACGGTCGACCAGAAATTCATGTCTTCCAACTGTATGGATCTGTTCTTCATTCACGATGATCCGAAGCAGCTCCTCGATTATATTGACCGATATGTTCCTGTCTCGGGCAATCTGGATCGTCTGGGGGATTATACCAAATAACAATATAACAAAAAGGAAGCATTCCCGAAAATCTGCCGGGAACGCTTCCTTTTTGTTTTGCCTTTCGGTCTTACATATCTTTGATTACCAGTTCTGCAATCTGTACTGCGTTGGTTGCTGCGCCCTTGCGGACCTGGTCGCCGCAGCACCATACATTCAGGCCGCGATCATCGGTAAGATCCTCACGGATACGTCCGACAAATACCAGGTTCTGGTTGGCGGTATCCAGCGGCATCGGATACTGCTGGTTATCCAGATCGTCTACCAGCTTGGTGCCGGGAGCTGCTGCGATCACTTCTCTTGCCTGTTCCGGAGTGATCTTTTCTTTGGTCTTCAGCAGGATGGAGACACTGTGGCTGCGAACGACCGGAGCGCGAACGCAGGTGCAGCTTACTTTCAGATCCGGCAGATGCATGATCTTTCTGCCTTCGTTCTGAAGTTTCATCTCTTCGGAGGTATATCCCATATACTGCTCTCCGCCGATCTGGGGAATCACGTTGAATGCGATCTGGTGCTGGAACACTTTCGGCTCATAGGTTCCGCCGTTGAGCTCCGCTTCCACTTCCGCCATCAGCTCTTTCGGGCCGCCGGCACCTGCGCCGGAAACTGCCTGATAGGTGGAGACGATCATGGACTCAATGGGGCTGATGCTGTTGAGTGCATTCACTGCGGTGCAGGAGATCGTGGTGGTGCAGTTGGGGTTTGCAATAACGCCCTTGTGAAGCTTTACATCTTCCGGGTTTACTTCGGGAACGACCAGAGGAACGTCCGGATCCAGACGGAAAGCGCTGGAGTTGTCGATAAAGACGCATCCTGCAGCCTTGATATCCTCGACGAAGCGCTCTGCAATATCATTTTCTGCAGCGCCAAGCACGATATCCAGCCCTTTGAATGCTTCGGCACACGCCTCTTCAACAACGATATCCTGATCCTTGAATTTTACTACCTTGCCGGCGGAGTGCTTGCTGGCGAGAAGATGAAGTTCCGATACCGGAAAATCACGCTCAACCAGAATCTTCTGCATTTCCTGTCCGACAGCGCCCGTTGCGCCCAGAATACCAACTTTAAAGCTTTTCATTATATATACCTCCAATATTACTCACAACTTATTTGACAAAGCTATCATAGATCACGCGAATCGTTTTCTCAAAATCGTTGTTATTTACTCCTAAAATAATGTTCAGTTCTTCCGGTCCCTGAGAGATCATCCGAACGTTGATTCCGTTCTGTCCCAGCGCGTCAAACAGTGCCCCGGAGGAACCTGGCTGATGCGCCATATTACGGCCGACCGCCGCAACGACCGAGACCCCTTCGATCAGATCGATGCTGTCCGGCTCGATCTCTTCCTGGATCTCTCCCAGGATCGTATAAATGAATTTAGAGGATGCCACGGTGGAAACAACCAGTGAGAACGAATCGATCCCGCAGGGTGTGAATTCCACACAGATTCCATACCGCTCAAAGATCTCCAGAATCCGGCGCAGATAACCAAGCGAAGAAGACATACCGTTTTTCGATATAGTCACGATACTATAGTTCCGCTTTCCGGTAATGCCGGTAAGGAGCTTGTCTTTGTCACTGTAGGATTCCGGGAAGGATTCTTTGATAATGGTTCCCGGATGATCCGGATCATTGGTGTTTCGTATGTTCAGCGGAATGTCTTTCTCCCTCACGGGGAAGATGGATGCCTCATGCAGGACATCGGCGCCCATATAGGACAGCTCTCTCAACTCAGAGTAGGTGATATAGCTGATGGTATCGGGATTCTCCACGATCCGGGGATCCGCCATCAGGATTCCGGATACATCCGTCCAGTTTTCATAAATCTCCGCATCCAGAGCTGCTGCTGCCAGTGCGCCGGTAACATCGCTGCCACCGCGGGTGAGGACCTTGACGTTTCCGTCGGGAAGGACCCCGTAAAAACCGGGAATCACCACAGCGCGGTCCTCTGCGATTTCCTTTAATGTCGCATAGGATTCCGCCGTGTCGACACTTCCGTCAAACTTGAACTTCAGCCATTCTGCACTGTCAACGAAATGGAATCCCAGATAATCTGCCATCAGCATCGCGGACAGATATTCTCCCCGGGAGACCAGCCAGTCCTGACGGACATCTTTCTTCAGATGGCTGCGAATCTCCGCAAGCTCGCTTTCAATGTCCACTTTAAGCTCCAGCTCATTGCAGATCCCGCGATACCGGCTTTCGATCATCTCAAAGATGCTCTGGCATTCCACACCATACTGAAGATGTGCATAGCACAGATACAGAAGGTCTGTTATCTTATGATCTTCCTTAAACCGTTTTCCGGCGGCGGAAACAACGACGACATCCCGTTCCGGATCCGCCTGAACGATCCGTTTTACCTTTTCATACTGTTTGGCGTTCGCCATGGACGAACCACCGAACTTTACTACTTTGCGCATCGTTCGTCAGTCCTCCAGGATTCCTGCCATAAACAGTTCTTCGCCCGCCTGAGATTCTGCGATGGTATGTGCTTCCACAACAGAAATGGGCTTGGAAATGAATCCTTCACCGCAGTTGATGACCTTTAAAGCCTTGACCGTTTCCGGAGACCGAAGTCCGCGGATGTAGTACGGATGGAGCTCTTCTGCGTTGTCCACGCTCTTAGGCTCAATAACATCGGTATAGAAATCATCGATACCATGCAGCAGATCTGCGCAGTCTTCCACGACATTGTACGCGGTGGGATACCGTCCGGCACCCTGACCGAAGAAACTCTGAACACCGGAATACTCACCTTCCAGAGTGATCAGATTGAAGGCATCATGGACAGAAGCTTCCAGGCTTTCTCCCGGAAGGAACACGGGCTCCACATATGCGGTAATCTTGTTGTCTTTTGTCTGGCGGGCGATAGCCATCATCTTGCAGATTTTTCCGAGACGTTTGGCTGCATCAATGTCGCAGGCTTTGATATTGCGGATTCCGAATACCGGAACCTGCTCTTCCGGAATGCTGACTCCAAATGCAACGTTGGAGCTGATTACGCACTTTCTCTGAATATCCAGTCCGTCGATATCCGAAGAGGGATCCGCTTCCGCATAGCCCAACTCCTGCGCTTTTTTCAAAACTGCGTCAAAATCGGAGCCGTTGGTATACATGGCATCCAGAATGTAGTTGGTCGTGCCGTTCATGATACCGGAAATGCCGATGATCCGGTTTCCCCGGCGACCGCGCTCAATAGCTGTAAGCCATGGGATTCCGCCGCCGACGGCTGCCGTGCAGCGAAGTGCCACTTTCTTCTCCATGGCGAGATTTGCCAGCTCATCATAATAGTAGGAGATCAGCTGCTTGTTGGAGGAAACCACATTTTTTCCGGCTTCCAGTGCAGCATGCACATATTCGTAGGCAGGGGAGAGGCCGCCCATGGCTTCAACGATGATATCCACCTCGGGATCATTCAACATTACATTAAAGTCTGTGACCGCCTTATCGCCCAGCTCTTCACGGGGTCTGCGGACCAGCACGTATTTCACTTCCAGATCCGGGCAGTGTGCGTCTACAATATCCACAACGCCTTTCCCGACAACACCATATCCAAGCAATCCGATTTTCATTTGTTTTTTCATCTTTTTGTCTCTCCCTAGAGTACATTTGTTTTTACAGTAGGCACAATATAGCATAATCACTGAGTAAATTCAAGAGAAAATCCCTCCAATTAACACAATTATTTATAAGGAAAACTGTTAATAATCTCTATACCTTCCTATTTTTTCGTAATTTTTGCTTTTTCTTTCCCGCGAGGCGGGTCGTTACCAAAGCGAAAATGCATGTTATCGCCTTGGTCTTTGCACTTTTATTCTTGAACGCACTGAATAATCACGATATAATACTTGTATAATGAAATTTTTAAACATAAAAAATTCAGAATAATCATTTTTATGTAAAAGGAGGAAGAACATGAAAAAAATTCTGGCTCTGACACTTGCACTTTGCCTGGTCTTCGTTCTCTGCGCATGCGGAACGGGCGCCACTCCGGAAGTAACTTCCGACAGCGGCACAGCTGCAAGCAATTCCAAGACTGTCGATACGGAAACCGTTGCCGTTGGTGCAGTAATCATCGCTCGTGACGATGTCCCCGAAGACGAGATTTACACTCTGGTTAAAACCATCTTTGAAAACAAAGACGAAATCTCCCAGATGCACGCAAAAGGCGAAGAACTGGATATCGATGTTGCATCGTCCATCACTTCGGTTCCTTATCATCCCGGTGCTGCAAAATACTTTAAAGAGAAGGGCATTGAAGTCGCTTCCGTAAAAGAGGGCGCCGGCAAGGCCGGAGATAATGTTCCTCTGACCTTCGGTACCGGCGGCGAATCCGGCACCTATTATGCATACGGCGGAGTTCTTGCACAGTATGTTTCCGCCAACACCGATCTTGCCATCACGGCTATCACTTCTGACGCTTCCAAGACCAACGTTCAGGAAATCGACGCCGGCAATGATCAGATCGCATTCTGCCAGAGCGACGTTATGACCTATGCTTACGAAGGCAACAAGGATCGTGATTTCTCTTCTGCCGTCGACAGTTTCTCTGTTGTAGCAGCTCTGTACCCGGAACAGGTCCAGATCGTTACCACCAATCCGGAGCTGGCAACCGTTGCTGATCTGGAAGGCAAAAAAGTCTCCATCGGCGCATCTGGTTCCGGCACCTACTTCAATGCCATGGATATCCTTGGCGCATACGGCCTGACCGAAGATGACATCGATGCCAAGTATCAGTCCTTCGGCGACAGCGCAGACAGCTTGAAAGACGGAAAGATCGATGCCGCATTTATCGTTGCCGGTGCACCGACGACCGCGATCACCGATCTCGCCACTTCCGGCGATGTCTATCTGATCAGCATGGACGAAGAACACATTGCAACCCTTCTCGACAGCTCTCCGTTCTATTCCGCCAGCACCATCGTGGCAGGAACCTACTGATCCTAACGGTATTTTTCTGCGGCGTCCTCGAAGGGAGGGCGCCGCAATTCATTCAAGGTAAAACCTCATCGGAAAGAAGGGTTTTTTTCTATGGCAAAAAAAGAAAAAAAGGTCCCGCCCGTTGATATTGAGAATTCCGCAGCTTCCACAGAGGAGATCATGCGAAAATATGACCGGGAATCCGCCACCCGAATCTGGACCGGCGCCTGGGGCGTAATCGTAAAGATCGTCCTTGCCGCTTTTTCTCTGTACTGTATCTATTCCACTTTATACAGCACAGCAGACATGCCCATTCGTCTGTCGGCATTTCTGGGACTCATCATCATAATGGGTTATCTGACCTATCCGTCCTCCAAGAAGATTGTAAAAGAAAACTACATACCCTGGTATGATTTTCTGTTAATGATCCTGGGCGCCGGAGCGTTCTTCTATTACTGCTTCAATTACATGACGATCGTCAAGACCATCACCAGCGCCTCTGCGATCCTGAACCAGCCCAACCCCTGGTTCTACTATGCCCTGGGAATTGCAGCTGTCATTTCCCTGGCGGAGCTATGCCGCCGCTGTGTCGGCATCCCGATCCTCTGCGTTGTCGGTGCGCTTCTCGTTTACACCTTCGTCAGCATGTCGGGCAACAACCAGACCTTCCTGCAGGTTTTCGGACGGGTAATATATACGCTGTTTTATGGAACCTCCGGACTGATGGCAACACCGATCCAGGTCTGCCTGAAATTCATCGCCGTATTCATCATCTTCGGCGCTTTTCTGGAGCGTACCGGAATCTCCAGTTTCTTCATTGATCTTGCAAACTCCGTTGCAGGTTCTGCCAGCGGCGGTCCCGCAAAGGTAGCCGTAATCTCTTCCGCTCTTTGCGGAATGGTATCCGGCTCTTCCGTGGGAAATACCGTCACCACCGGATCGGTAACGATCCCCATGATGAAGCGGACCGGTTACAAGCCGGAATTTGCAGGAGCTGTTGAGGCTGCGTCCTCCACCGGTGGTCAGATCATGCCGCCAATCATGGGTGCTGCCGCATTCCTGATGGCAGAATACATCGGTGCTCCATACGGGCAGATCGTCGTCTGGGCGATTCTTCCCGCTGTGCTATATTTCTTCGGCATCTTCATCGCCGTCCATCTGGAGGCAAAGAAGCTCGGTCTGAAGGGCATTCCCCGTACGGAACTTCCCAGCTTCTTAAAACTGCAGAGATATGTGTATCTGCTTCTTCCTCTGATTGTTTTAATTTATCTTGTTGCTACCAACACTCGTTCTCTTCAGTACTCTGCTTCCATTGCCATTCTGCTGGCGATCCTGGTAAGCTTTCCCGGAGAGATCAAACGCAGCAAAGAAGCTGCGGCAGCAGCTACGGGTAAAAAACCGTCCGTTGTCGGTCTGACATTAAAGGAAACCGGCTCCATGATCCTGAATTCACTGGAAGCCGGCGGACGCGGCTGCATCACCGTTGCCGTTGCCTGCTCCATGGCTGGTGTCATTGCCGGCTGTATCACCGTTACCGGACTTGCATCCAAGCTGATCACCTCTATCGTAGCCGTCAGCAAATCCATTCCGTATCCCGGACTTGGTCTTTTCATCGCGTTGTTCCTGACGATGCTTTGCTGTATCGTCCTTGGCATGGGTGTTCCTACTACCGCCAATTACTGCATCATGGCATCCACCACGGCACCGATCCTGATCACACTGGGCATCCCGAAAATAGCTGCTCATTTCTTCGTGTTTTATTTCGGTATCGTTGCGGATATTACCCCGCCGGTGGCCCTTGCGGCCTATGCAGGAAGTGCTATTGCAAAATCCAATCCCATGAAGACCGGATTCAATGCTACCAAGCTGGCCATTGCGGCGTTTATCGTACCGTATATCTTTGCATACACACCCACGATGCTCCTGCTGGATCAGGGAGTTCTCAATGCGATCCAGATCATCATTACCTCCATCCTCGGGATCTTCGGTGTGGCAGCTTCACTTAACGGTTTCGTATTTACAAAAGTTGCCTGGCCGATCCGAATCCTGTTTGCTCTCGGAGGACTGACCCTGCTGGTGCCTACGACACTGACCGATATCATCGGTCTTGCCGTGGTGTTGGGACTGCTGCTTCTGCAGTATCTGCTCAGCCGCAGGAAAACCGGATCTACCCCGGCAGCCGCATAACTTTAATACAAGAAAAATCTGTGATATTCCTGGAAAACAGGAATATCACAGGTTTTTTTCTCTTTTCTTGAAATACCAGTACCAATAATTTATAATAGCCCTATTCTAGTGATTTAAGGAAGTGTTTTCTATGCAGCGAGTAAAAATTTCGGAAATATTTCATTCTCCGGAAACCTTTGAAAATCAGGAAATAACCGTGTGTGGATGGGCCCGTACCATTCGCAATATGAAGAGCTTCGGTTTTATTGAGCTCAATGACGGTTCCTGTTTTAAGTCTTTACAGATCGTCTTAGATAATAATACCTTAAATAACTATGATGAACTTACCAAACAGAATGTTGGAACAGCATTTATCTGCCATGGCACTCTGGTGCTGACACCGGAAGCCAAACAGCCGTTTGAACTGAAAGCTTCTGCCGTGGAGATTGAGGGAAGTTCTTCTCCGGAGTATCCACTTCAGAAAAAGCGCCACAGTGTGGAATTTCTCAGAACCATTCAGCATCTTCGTCCCAGAACCAACCTGTTCAATGCGACATTCCGCGTTCGTTCCGTCGCAGCGTATGCCGTACATGAATTTTTCCAGAACCGCGGGTTCCTTTATGCTCAGACCCCCATCATCACAGGATCTGATGCGGAAGGTGCAGGAGAGATGTTCCGCGTCACAACGCTGGATCTGAATAATCTTCCCAGGCTGGACGACGGTTCCATTGATTTCTCTCAGGATTTCTTTGGAAAGAGTACTAATCTGACCGTTTCCGGACAGCTTAATGCGGAAAACTTCGCAATGGCATTTGGTGATGTTTATACCTTCGGTCCGACTTTCCGTGCGGAAAACTCCAACACGCAGCGTCACGCAGCTGAGTTCTGGATGATAGAGCCGGAAATGGCTTTCTGTGATCTCAATCAGGATCTGGAAGTCATGGAAGCAATGGTAAAATACATTATCAACTCCGTACTGGAAAAATGTCCGCAGGAACTGGAATTTTTCAACTCCTTTGTGGATAAAGGACTTCTGGATCGTCTGCACAATGTCGTCAGCAACGAGTTTGGCCGCGTTACTTATACCGAAGCGATCGAGATCCTTAACAATTCCGGTCATAAGTTTGATTTTCCGGTGAAATGGGGTATCGATCTGCAGACAGAACATGAACGTTATCTGACGGAAGAAGTCTTCAAAAAGCCGGTCTTTGTTACCGATTATCCGAAAGAGATCAAAGCATTCTATATGCGTCTGAACGATGATCAGAAGACCGTTGCTGCAGCAGACTGCCTGGTTCCCGGCATTGGTGAGATCATTGGCGGAAGCCAGAGAGAAGAGCGTCTTGACGTTCTTCAGGAAAGAATGAAGGAACTCGGTATGGAAGAGAAGGACTACTGGTGGTATCTGGATCTTCGCAGATACGGTTCCTGCCATCATGCCGGATTTGGTCTCGGCTTTGAGCGAATGGTCATGTATTTGACCGGCGTCAATAACATCCGCGACGTGGAACTTCATCCCCGTACCGTCGGAAACGCCGATTTCTGATTTCAATAATTGTTATTCCCGAGTTCAATTTGAACTCGGGAATTTTTTTACCTTATAAACTTATCTCTCTGTTCAACCGCCATGGCATCACAACGATTATTGTACGGATTTTCCGCATGTCCTTTTACCCAGTGGAAGGAGACTTCATGGCGTTCACACAGATTCAGCAGCACATCCCAAAGATCAATGTTCAATGCCTTGCTTTTATCGCTTTTCCGCCAGTCATTGGCTTTCCAGCCTTCCGCCCAACCTTTGACCATGGCATCCACTACATATTTGGAATCCGAATACAGATCCACTTTACACGGTTCTTTCAGGATCTTCAGAGCTTCGATCACTGCGGTCAGTTCCATGCGATTGTTGGTGGTCTGCTCTTCGCCGCCTGAAATCTCCCGGATGGTCTCTTTATACTTTACCAGTGCTGCCCAGCCACCGGGACCCGGATTACCGGAGCAGGCACCGTCCGTATAGATCATGACCTGTTTCATGGTGTTTCTTCACTTTCCGGTGCCGCTTCCGTCGCTTCCGTGACTTCTTCCAGCTCCTGAGCCTCTTCTTCCGGTTCCGGATCCAGTCGGGCAATGGAGATTACTTTAGATTCATCTGTCATAACCTTCACTCGTACGCCCTGCGTCGCTCTTCCAAGTATGGAAATATCCGACACTGCCATACGGATGATGGTTCCATCGTCGGATACCACAAGCAGGTCATCCTGCTCATTGACCATCTTCACATCACAGACTTTTCCGGTCTTTGCCGTGACGTTGTAGTTTTTCAGGCCCGAACCGCCGCGCTTCTGAATCTTATATTCATTTTGGGAGGTCCGCTTTCCGTATCCGTTCTCCGTAACGGAAAGGAGAGTATCTCCGCCTCCGGAAATACCAGCGCCTACCACGACATCGCCTGCACGCAGACGAATGCCGCGCACGCCGGCAGCCGTACGACCCATAGGACGAAGATCTGTCTCATGGAAGCGGATGGCCTGTCCGTCTCTCGTGGCCAGGAACACCGACTGTTCTCCATCGGTCTGACGAACGGAGATCAGCTCATCATCTTCCGAAAGGACGATCGCACGGATACCGCTCTTGCGGATATTGCGAAGAACGCCTTCATGCATTCTCTTTACAGTTCCGTTCTTCGTGATCATCACAACGTATTTATCTTCATCCAGCTGTCTGGAGTGGATCATCGTTGCAACTTTTTCTCCGTTTTCCAGCGGAAGGATATTTACGATGTTTGTACCTTTGGCACTGCGCTCGGCACGTGGGATCCGGTAGCCTTTGCGGACATAGACCTTACCCAGATTCGTAAAGAACAGGATATTGTCATGGGTCGAGGAGGTAAAGACCGTTTCCACATAGTCTTCCTCTCGGGTGGTCATAGCTTTAACTCCACGCCCACCGCGGCGCTGTGCGCTGTATTCTCTGGACTCCAGACGTTTGATGTATCCGTTATGCGTCATCGTAAAGACGCACTCTTCCTCTGCGATCAGATCCTCATCATCGATATCTTCCCAGACATCTTCGATCTCGGTCTTGCGCTCGTCTCCGTATTTATCCCGGACTTCGATCAGTTCTTCTTTCAGGACGCCCTTGATCTTTTCGGGATCATCCAGCAGAGACTGATAGTATTCAATCTTCTGAAGCAGTTCATTGTACTCATTCTCCAGTTTCTCCCGATTGAGTCCCTGCAGTGCAATGAGTCTCATATCACAGATAGCCTGTGCCTGGACATCGTCCAGTCCGAACCGATCCATCAGGTTCTGCTTTGCATTATCATAGCTGTTCCGGATGATACGAATGACTTCTTCGATATTATCCTGTGCAATGATCAGGCCTTCCAGCAGATGGGCCCGTTCCTGTGCCTTTTTCAGGTCGTATTTCGTTCTGCGGACGATCAGTTCTTCCTGATAGGTCAGGTATTCATCCAGAATATGACGCAGAGAAAGGATCTTAGGCTGAGTCTGATTGTCCACCAAAGCCAGCATGTTGATGGAGAAGGTGGTCTGCAGCTGCGTCATGGTAAGCAGATGATTAAGCACAACCTGCGGGACAGCATCTCGTTTCAGTTCGATAACGATCCTCATACCATTTCGGTCCGTCTCGTCTCGCAGATCGGAGATTCCTTCCAGACGTTTATCTTTTACAAGATTTGCTATATTGGCAATGAGCTGACGTTTATTGACCTGATAGGGAAGTTCGGTCACGATAATACGGGTTCGTTTGTCTTTTCCGTATTCTTCAAATTCCGTGCGGGCACGGAGCATGATCTTTCCCCGGCCGGTGGCATACGCCTGACGGATTCCTGCACGGCCCATGATGATACCCCTGGTGGGGAAGTCCGGACCGGACACACATGCCATCAGATCATCCAACGTTGCGTCTTCATTTTCAAGCACACAGATGCAGGCATTGATGATCTCGGTCAGGTTGTGCGGAGGAATGTTGGTTGCCATGCCGACGGCGATGCCGTTGGAACCGTTCACCAGAAGGTTCGGGAAACGGGAGGGGAGAACCCGCGGTTCTTTTCTCGTTTCATCGAAGTTGGGATCCCAGTCTACGGTCTCTTTTTCAATATCCCGCAGCATCTCCTCTGCCATACGAGCCATTCTTGCTTCCGTATAACGGTATGCAGCAGGAGGGTCGCCATCGATGGAGCCGAAGTTACCGTGTCCGTCGATCAGCGGATAGCGCATGGAAAAGTCCTGTGCCAGTCGGACCAGAGCATCATAGACCGATGCATCACCATGGGGATGGTAACGGCCCAGTACGTCGCCGACTGCAGTCGCACATTTCCGGTACGGCTTGTCTCTTGTCAGACCGTCCTCATACATTGCATACAGAATACGGCGATGGACCGGTTTCAATCCGTCGCGTACATCCGGCAGGGCACGTCCGACGATAACAGACATTGCATATTCTATATAGCTGGAGGTCATTTCATGGACCAGTTCCGATTTTACGATCACCTGGTCAGGAAAACTGATCTCTTCCGGCTTATAATCTTTATTTTTTGCCATTTATGTTCCGTTCTCCTTCTATCAGATTAGTAGTCCAGATTGACCGCATACTTTGCGTTCTCTTCAATAAACTGTTTTCTCGGTTCGACCTGTTCGCCCATCAGTACCGTGAAGATCTCATCGGCCTTGATTGCGTCTTCCAGCGTGATCCTCCGCAGTGTTCTCTTAGTCGGATCCATGGTGGTCTCCCACAGTTCATGGGGGTTCATTTCACCAAGACCTTTATAGCGGCTGATGTCCACTCGGACATTCTCATTGCCGCCGCGCATCTCTGCGGAAATGATATCTCTTTCCTGATCGGAATATGCCACTCTCTGCTGTTTGCCGCGGGTCAGCTTATACAGCGGGGGAACCGCAGAATAAACATAGCCTTCTTCAATAAGCGGCCGCATGAAGCGGAAGAAGAAAGTCAGAAGAAGCGTACGGATATGAGCTCCGTCCACATCAGCATCCGCCATGATAATGATCTTGTGATATCTCAGCTTCGTGATATCAAATTCATCTCCGATGCCGGCGCCCAGTGCGACGATTACCGGATTGAGTTTATCATTTCCATATACTTTATCTGCCCGGGCCTTTTCCACATTCAGCATCTTTCCCCACAGGGGAAGGATGGCCTGGAATCGGGAATCACGACCCTGAGTTGCAGAACCGCCTGCGGAATCACCCTCGACGATATAGATTTCGGTAAGGCTTGCATCTCTTTCATTGCAGTCACGAAGTTTGTCCGGCATCTGTCCGGATTCCAGACCGGTCTTTCTGCGAACGGACTCTCTTGCTTTACGTGCCGCTTCTCTGGCGCGGTTTGCGGTCAGAGCTTTATCCAGGATCACCTTACCAACACCGGGATTCTCTTCCAAAAACTGATCAAGACGATCGGATACTACGGAATCAACCAGCGTTCTCATTTCAGAGTTTCCAAGCTTTGCCTTGGTCTGACCTTCAAACTGCGGCTCCGTCAGTTTTACAGAAACAACAACCGTGAGACCTTCACGGCAGTCATCACCGGAAAGGCTGTCTCCTTCTTTCAGGATATTGTTCTTCTTTCCATAGGAATTGAGTACTCTTGTCAGCGCTGTACGAAGACCAGTCTCATGCATTCCGCCTTCCGGCGTATGGATGTTGTTGGCAAAAGAGACGATTCTCTCATTATAACTGTCCGTCCACTGCATGGCGATCTCTGCAACACCGGAGTCCGTCTCTCCGGACATGTAAATGGTATCAGGATGCAGTGCGTCATTATTTCGGTTAAGGAATTTTACGAATTCCCGAATACCGCCTTCATAGCACATTTCATCCCTTGTTTCCTGTCCGGGTCGCAGATCTTCCGTAATGATGTGAAGGCCGCCGTTCAGAAATGCCTGTTCTCTCATTCGAACATGCAGCGTCTCATAATCGTAGACCGTATCATCGAACATCTCGGGGTCCGGCTTAAAACGAACAACCGTTCCGGTATGATCCGTTGTTCCGACCTGAGTCATACTCTGCGTAATATTGCCTCTGGAGAACTTCATCTGGTTCATGACACCGTCACGATGAACCGTAACTTCCAGCCATTCGGACAAGGCGTTGACGACAGACGCACCTACACCATGCAGGCCGCCGGATACCTTATATCCGCCACCACCGAATTTTCCGCCGGCATGAAGCACCGTATATACCACTTCCAGTGCAGGCTTTCCGGTCTGTTCCTGAATATCAACAGGAATGCCGCGGCCATCGTCTTTAACACAGATAATATCCCCGTCCTCAATAGTTACGGTAATATTATGGCAATAACCGGCCAATGCTTCGTCGATGGCGTTATCCACGATTTCGTAAACCAGATGGTGAAGACCGGAGGAAGATGTAGATCCGATATACATACCAGGTCTTTTTCTTACCGCTTCCAGCCCTTCCAGAACCTGAATTTGCGACGCATCATATTCTTCTTCAATACGTTCTGTAATTTCTGCCATACTTTCTTTCCTCAAATTCTATTCTTTTATTTCTGTATT
>JAFOIR010000055.1 GCA_017420625.1 Bacillota bacterium | reverse complement strand
CTCCCGATCTTCGCACCATAAGGTTCCAGCATATCCCGGAGTTCTTCCGCAGGAATATGATACCCGGTTCCGGGGTCGTTTTCGGCATGTCCATTCGCCGGTTCCAGGTGTCGAAAGCCCAGATCCAGTACTTTTTTAATTACATTTCTCGGATTTTCATCCAGCTCTTTCTGTACACAGTGCAGAGAATAGAGCTCCAGACCAAGTTTGACAGCCATAAAAAACCTCCTGATCAAAAATGAAAAACGACATTCGTTCAATGCGGATTATATCATAGAGGTTTTGAAATGTATAGCAAAACAATGATAATTTTTGTTATATTTTGAAACATTTTGTTCGTGTGATCTGCGCGTGCTGAAATCTCGTATCCGACCGTCATTTAATTGACATTGACACGGATCTATGGTATATTTAATAAGGTTTAAGATCGTTTCAATATTCCTACAGAAAGAGGTTTTTTGCACATGGCTAACATCGATTTAACCAAGTATGGCATCATTGGAACTCCTGAGATCATCTACAATCCGTCCTTCGAGGCACTGTTTGAAGATGAAATGAATCCGGATCTGACTGGTTATGACAAAGGACAGCTGACTGAGCTCGGCGCTGTCAATGTTATGACTGGTATCTACACCGGCCGTTCTCCTAAGGATAAATACATCGTTATGGATGAAAACTCTAAGGATACCGTCTGGTGGACTACTCCCGAATATCCCAACGACAACCATCCTATGAGCGAAGAAGTCTGGGCTACCGTCAAAGATCTGGCAATTAAACAGCTTTGCGGCAAGAAGCTCTATGTCGTCGACGCTTTCTGCGGCGCCAACAAGGATACCCGTATGGCGATCCGTTTCATCATGGAAGTTGCCTGGCAGGCACACTTCGTCAAGAACATGTTCATCATCCCCACCGAGGAAGAACTGGCTGCTTTCGAGCCTGACTTCGTTGTCTACAATGCTTCCAAGGCACAGATCGACAACTACAAGGAACTTGGCCTGAACTCCGCAACCTGCGCAGCTTTCAACATTTCCAGCCGTGAGCAGGTCATCCTGAACACCTGGTATGGCGGCGAGATGAAGAAGGGTATGTTCTCCATGATGAACTACTATCTGCCTCTGAAGGGCATCGCTTCCATGCACTGCTCCGCCAACACCGATATGAACGGCGAAAATACCGCGATCTTCTTCGGTCTGTCCGGCACCGGCAAGACCACTCTGTCCACCGACCCCAAGAGACTGCTGATCGGCGATGACGAGCACGGCTGGGACGACAACGGCGTATTCAACTTTGAAGGCGGCTGCTATGCAAAGGTCATCAACCTGGACAAAGAATCCGAGCCTGACATCTACAATGCGATCCGCCGCAATGCACTTCTCGAGAACGTTACGGTCGACGCAGAAGGCAAGATCGACTTTGCCGACAAGTCTGTCACCGAAAACACCCGTGTCTCCTATCCGATCGAGCACATCGAGAAGATCGTCAAGAACGTTCGTCCGATCTCTGCCGGCCCCGCCGCTGAGAACGTAATCTTCCTTTCTGCTGATGCTTTCGGCGTACTGCCTCCTGTTTCCATCCTGGATTCCGAGCAGACCAAGTACTACTTCCTGTCCGGTTTCACCGCAAAACTGGCTGGTACCGAGCGCGGCATCACCGAGCCTACTCCTACCTTCTCCGCTTGCTTCGGCCAGGCATTCCTGGAACTGCATCCGACCAAGTATGCAGATGAGCTTGTCAAGAGAATGGAAAAGAGCGGTGCAAAGGCTTACCTTGTCAACACTGGTTGGAACGGAACCGGCAAACGTATCTCCATTAAAGATACCCGCGGCATCATCGATGCGATCCTCGGCGGAGCTATCCTGAATGCTCCCACCAAGAAGATCCCGTACTTCAACTTCGAAGTTCCCACCGTCCTGGAAGGCGTTGACACCGGCATTCTGGATCCTCGCGACACCTATGCTGATCCCGCTGAATGGGATGCCAAGGCGAAAGATCTGGCTAGCCGCTTCATCAAGAACTTTGTCAAGTATCAGACCAATGACGCCGGCAAGGCGCTGGTTGCTGCTGGTCCTCAGCTGTAAGTTCAAACACAAGACCCTGGAGTTTCCTCCAGGGTCTTTTTTTATTCCATAATTTCCAACCGACCGCCGATCAGGGCGGCTTTTTTCTTTTCTCCGGGCATCAGAGCCAGTTTCCCTTCCGAGGCAGCTGTTACTTCATCCGTGATCTTTGCTACCTGATCCTCCCGGATCAGCAGATGCATGGTTACCTGATCCTCGTAGACGGTCTCTTTCTCGGAGCATTCTTCTTTTGATTTTTTCCCGATGAGATACTGCATTCTCGCCAGATACGTATAGTCCATTGAAAGAATACATTCCTGATAGTTTTCGATCTGGATCTTTCCGGCTGCTGCGAGAGCAATCTGGGCACCTTTCGTATAGGCACGAACCAATCCGCCGGTACCCAGCAGCGTCCCTCCAAAATAACGAGTGACGATCACCAGGACATTCATAACGTCTTCACCCACGAGCACATCCAGACAAGGCTTTCCGGCTGTGCCGCCCGGTTCTCCGTCGTCCGAAAACTTCAGAATCTCTGAGGAGGCACCCACCGGTTTGATTCGGTAGGCATACACGTTGTGACTGGCGTCCCAGTATTCTTTTCTTGTTTTTTCCAGTATTTCCCTGGCCTCTTCCTCTGTTCGGACCGGCCATGCCTGCCCGATAAAACGGGATTTTTTCTCTATGTGTTCATCGATGCCGTAACCGGCCAGCGTACGGTATCCCATGTTTTACCTCTGCTCGATCTCAAAAACCAGTTCCGGTTTTTTCAGAACGATGCCGCGTGTTTTCAGCCATTCATCCCATTCCTGATAGAGCGATGCATAG
>JAFOIR010000431.1 GCA_017420625.1 Bacillota bacterium | reverse complement strand
CATTCTGTTTATACGCCATAATACCTTTTTCCTGCTCTTCAACTGCGTGAACCATGTACTTGCTGCATCGCTGCGCGGCCGCGGCGATTCGAAGGGTCCGATGGTGATCATGCTCATCGCCTTTGTAGCGCTTCGTCAGATCTATCTGTTCACTGTCACGCATTATGTGGCCAACACGCCGCTCCTGGTCGGACTTGGCTATCCTGTCGGCTGGACGATGTGCTTCATCCTGGAAGTCGGTTACTGGCTGATCCGGCGGCGGAAATGGCAGAAAGATGATATAGTCGCTGCATGACTTTTGTGCCGGAAAAAACGAGCTACTTGACAAAGAAGAGCAAGATACATAAAATAGATAGAATCTATATATATAAATTGGAGAGAGATCATGTTTGGAAGAAGACCGGATGGCAGAAGGATCAAAGGAATCGACCCGATCGTTCAGGTGACGCCGTATATCATGCCCACCAGGGCGGATGCTCAGGTGTATTTACGGCACCGGGCCGATATGGAAGTCATGTCTGAATATATCAAAAAGATACGGGCCGAGAAGGGGATCAATCTGACGCATATGGATATTCTGGCAGCTGCTTATGTGCGTGCTGTCAGCCGGAATCCCGAGATCAACCGGTTCATTATGAATAAACAGTACTATGCCAGGAACAACTGTTCTATGGCAGTCACGATCCTGAAGGACCCCAAAAACCTGGATGCCGGTGAAACCGTTATTAAGATACGGTTTGATCTGACAGATACCATATTTGATGTGCATGAACGGATCGACCGCGAAATTCAGAAAAACCGCGGAGATCAGCCTAAAAATTTCCTGGATAAACTGGCAGCTTTCGTTTTTCTGCTGCCGGGACTTCCTTCGCTGATCGTTGGCCTGGTCAAGCTGCTTGACCGATACGGGCTCTGCCCGAAGGCTATGATCGACGAGCTTCCGTTCCATGTGGGGCTTTATATCACTAATACTGCTTCGATCGGACTGCACGATGTCAACCATCATATCTACAACTTCGGCAATGTCAGCCTGTTCTTCGGAATGGGTCTTCCGGAGCGGGATGCTGTTGTGGAAAACGGCGTTACCCGGATGAAACGGTATCTTCCGGTTGGCATCACGGCGGACGAAAGAGTCTGCGCCGGTGCTCATTATGCCCGGTTCTTCAACGATGTACGATTTGGAATCGATCATCCCGAAACATTGGAGACGGAGCCAAAAGAAGTCAAGTTTGACCACGGCCTGGAATATCATGAGCCCAAACCGGAAAGGAAGGAAGCATGACCTTCAGTTCCGTTACTTTCCTGTTTTTGTTTTTTCCGGTCACATTCCTGCTCTATGCTGTGATCCGGAATCATACGGCAAGAAACTTTATTCTTGCCGCCGCCAGCCTGGTCTTCTATGCTTTCGGAGAACCAGTAGCGGTCATGATCATGCTGCTGTCGATCATCCTGAATTATTTCTTCGGGCTGGGGGCATCCGGCAGCAAATGGGACAAAGTAGCGGTCGCGCTGGCAGCGGTCCTCAATATTGGCCTTTTGATCGCCTATAAGTATACCGGTTTTTTCGTAGAGATCTTTAACGGCATTACCGGGCTCTCGATCCCGGTTCCGCAGATCCGTCTGCCGATCGGTATTTCCTTCTTTACGTTCCAGGGACTCAGCTATGTCATCGATGTTTACCGGGACAAAAAGAATGTTCAGAAAAACCTGTTCAGCGTTCTTTTGTATATCTCGTTCTTTCCGCAGCTCATTGCCGGTCCGATCGTTCGTTATCAGGACATCGCGGACCGTTTGAATGAACGGGAATTCTCTTTTGATCGGATCAGCCGGGGACTCTGCCGGTTTATCTTCGGCCTCAGCAAAAAAGTGCTGATCGCCAATCAGATGGGATTTCTGGCCGATAAAGTCTTTGCCTATCTTCCCTCTGAGCTGAGTACCGGTGCCGCATGGCTGGGCGCTGTCTGCTATACACTGCAGATCTTCTTCGATTTTTCCGGTTACAGCGATATGGCTATTGGACTCGGATGTGTGTTCGGATTTGATTTCCGGGAGAACTTCAACTATCCTTTCATCGCTCCGAGTATCCAGGATTTCTGGCGTCGCTGGCATATTTCCCTTTCCACCTGGTTCAGGGAATATGTCTATATCCCGCTTGGCGGAAACCGCAAGGGGAAAGTCCGTACTACTCTGAATAAGCTGACCGTCTTTTTCCTGACCGGTCTCTGGCACGGTGCGAACTTTACTTTTATCATCTGGGGTATGTGGCATGGCCTTTGCCAGATGCTGGAAACCTATCAGATCATTCCGACCAAAAAGAAATGGTTCCGGCCGATCGGCCATCTCTATACATTGCTGGTTGTCATTGTCGGCTTTGTTGTTTTCCGGGCGGACACGCTTACTCAGGGATTTGGCGTTCTCGGCGCCATGTTCAGTCCCAGCACAGGCCTTGCGGCTGCGAATGCGGAGATCTTCTCCTGTGTTTCCGGCCTCAGCCTGATTGCATTTTTCTTTGCACTTGTGCTCTCGACACCCATCTTCCAGCTGCTGCGCAGGAAGGTGTGTACTGCCGATCATCAGTCAGCAGCCTATAACTACCTGGCCTATGCGGGATCATTCCTGCTGTTTGCCCTGTCCATTCTGGCACTGGTATCCAGCAAGTATAATCCTTTCATTTACTTCAGGTTTTAAGGAGGCGGAGAGAAATGAAAAAATCATTCAAGATCGTCTACACGATCCTTTTCTTTACCGTCTGCTGCCTGCCTCTTGTGCTAATGCCTTTCTTCAAGAACGATGCCAGCATTGAAAAGAGGGAACTGACCCGGATGCCTTCCTACCTTTCAGAAGGAAGGCTGAATATCCAGTTTTCCGACCAGTTTGAATCCTGGTTCAACGACGCTCTTCCGCTGAGCGATTATCTTCTGACCGGATCGAACCTGATCAAAGGTGAACTGCTGCATGCATCGACCTCCAACGTAATCGTTGGAAAGGAAGGCTGGCTGTTCTTTGCCAGTGAGAGTGCGGATTATATGAACACCAGCCCCATGACCGATCAGCAGGTACAGGCGGTCTCGGTGACGCTTTCTCTGCTGCAGGAACAGATCGAAAACCGTGGAGGTCATTTTACCTTTGTCCCTGTTCCCAACAAGTCTTCGGTTTACGGGGAATATATGCCCTCAAACTATCAGGCCGGTGAGACGAGCAATCTGGACCGGATCACGGAAACCCTGAAAAAAGACGGGGTCAGCTTTACGGATATGAAAGCCGTGATGATGGCAGAAAAAGAAGATTTTCTTCTCTATCATGCCCGGGATTCTCACTGGAACTACCGGGGAGCGATCATCGGATACCGTGCTGTTATGGACAGCCTGGGACGGCCTTATCCGGCCTATGAAGATGCCGCTTATACGATTGAAAAGACCTGGCGGGGAGATCTGGATAAGCTCCTGTATCCCGTCGGCGGCTTTATGGATGATCAGGTTGTTTTTGATATCGACCATGCTTCCTTCCGTTTTCTCCGGCCGCAGGGCGCCTCGAACAGTCAGGCGCAGCTTCAGAACTTCATGAGCGACCGGGAAGACAAGGATGATTACTTTGTCACTAAAAATACGGATCTTTCAGACGGAAGTTCGCTTTTGATGGTACGGGACTCTTTTGGACGCGCGCTGCTTCCTTTCATGATCGACTGCTATGAAACAGCGGCTTTCCGCCGTACGGATGTGCCGGATCTTGCCAATCTCGCAGAAGGAACGGACTTCGTCTATGAGATCGCCGAGCGTAACCTGATCCGCGTGATCGAAACAGCTCCGTTCATGTACGCACCGAAGCGGGAAGGTATCACCGCAGATACAAAATGTGCTGATCTCATGCTGGAAGCTGTTGCCGATACGACAGGCTACGGCCGGCGGATCTACGGAGCTCT
>JAFOIR010000430.1 GCA_017420625.1 Bacillota bacterium | reverse complement strand
TTCATCGACCTTAGGACCGCCGGTCACCGGATCCATTTCCACCGACAATGCACGGGACAGCTCGTTTTCCGGCAGCAGGCCAACAGACAGAAGCAGTGTATCACAGCTTACATACCGTTCGGTACCGGGAATAGGCTGACGTTTTTCATCCACTGCTGCAATAGTAACGCCTTCAAGACGGTCTTTTCCATGAATATTGACGACGGTCGTCGAAAGATGCAGCGGGATATTCTGATCGATCAGACACTGTTGAATATTTCTGGCAAGACCAGCTGAATACGGCATGATCTCGCAGACCATCTTGACATCTGCGCCTTCCCACTTCATTCGGCGTGCCATGATCAGTCCGATATCACCGGAACCAAGGATCACAACTTCCTTGCCGGGCATGACGCCTTCCAGGTTCACCAGACGCTGAGCCAGTCCTGCGGAATAGATACCGACCGGACGGGTACCGGGTGTTTTCAGATTTCCGCGAACTCTCTCCCGGCATCCCATGGAAAGAATAACCGCTTTTGCCTGATATTCGATCACACCGTAAGAAGGGGACAGACAGAAAACAGATTTCGTATAGCCTTCCGGCTGTTCAGGATGATACTGAATCTCCAGAACCATCGTTCCGGTCATGCTTTCGATCTGTCTTTCTTCAGCCTGATCGATAAAACGCTGAGCATATTCCGGTCCGGTCAGTTCTTTTTTGAACCACTGCAGACCGAATCCGTTATGGATGCACTGCTGCAGGATACCGCCAAGATGACGATCCCGCTCGATAATGATCAGATCTCTTTCTCCGGCATCATAGGCAGCGACAGCTGCGGCAAGGCCGGCCGGTCCTCCGCCTACGACCGCGATATTCACCTGTTTGATCAAATGTTTATCTTCCATGGCTTCAGATCTCCTTTAATTTTCCCTGTGCAATCGTCGTTCCTTTACCTGCTTTGCGAATCTCATCAAATGGAATACCTGATTCTTCAGAAATGATCTTCATGACGACCGGACTGCAGAAGCTGCCCTGACACCGACCCATACCGGCACGGCAGCGCCGTTTGACACCATCGATCGTATAAACCGGAATCGGAGAACGAAGTGCTTTACGAATCTGTCCTTCGGTAACGGTCTCACAACGGCAGACGATCCGTCCATAAGCCGGATCTTCCTTACACAGTTCAGCCCGTTCATCCCAGCTCATCTCCCTGACACTTGGAATCGCATCGCGGTGAGAAATCCAGTCAGCTTTTTCGTGTACTTCCTGACCCAGTTTTTCAAGCTCGGAAACGGCCATTTTTGCTACATCTTCTGCAATAGCCGGCGCAGAAGTCAGACCAGGCGAACAAATTCCGGCAACCTGAATAAGACCCTGTACCTTTTCAGAAGGTGCAATATAGAAATCATCGCCGAAAACGGCACGGATACCGGCAAATCCGGTGATCGCTCCGCCATAGGGGAGATTCGGCGTTGACTTTCTTCCCATCTGGAAGATCTTATCCTGTCCTTCCTGGGTAGTAGCAGTAGCATTCACATCATTCGGATCGATCGGATCGGAACTGGGACCAAGCAGCAGATTGCCTTCAGCCGTCGGAGTGACCAGGACGCCTTTACCAGCCGCATCCGGTGTCTGGAAGATGACTGTTCGGGCAAAACCGCCCAGATTACGGTCATAAAGGGTATACTCGCCTTTACGTTCACTGATCGTGATCTCTTCTGCTCCGGCCATTGCACTGATCTTTCCGGAAGATGCACCGGCACAGTTGATGATCAGCTTTGTTTCGATCTGTTCATCAGGCGTTGTCAGAAGAAAGCCTTCATCGGTACGCTCGATTGCCTGCACCGGCTGCTCCAGAAGAAATTCAACCCCGTTCACAGCGGCATTTTCAGCAAAGGCGATCGTTGCCTCATAAGGAGAAACGATTCCGGCACTCGCCGCCCAGAGGGCACCGATTACCTTATCAGACAGTTCGGGTTCCATCTCTCGTGCTTCATCACCGCTGATGACTTTCATCCCCGGTACACCGTTTTCCAGACCTCTTTCATAGAGTTTGCGGACCGTCTTCATACCATCCTCATCGAATGCAATGACCAGCGAGCCTACCGGACGATAGGGGAATCCCAGCTCTTTTGCCAGTCCCGGATACATCGCGCAGCCCTTGACATTGTATTTTGCCATCAGAGAGCCTGGCTTGGGGTCATATCCGGCATGCACAATGCCGGAATTCGCACCGGACGCGCCTCTGGCCAGATCTTCTCTGGCCTCAATGAGTACCGTTTTTACATCGCTTCTTGAAAGCTCTCTCGCGATCGAACTTCCGACTACTCCGCCGCCGATGATCGCGATATCATACCTTCGTTTCATAATGCCTCCTGATATATAGTGTTACTTAATCTTCGTCCCATTCTTCATCCCATTCATCCTCGTCATCGGTATTTTCAGACGAGGTCCCGGAATTCTGATATGCTGGCTGATAAGCCGGCTGAATGACCGAACTTTCCTGATTTGAACTTTCTTCTGACGAGCTGCTGCTTTCAGAATTACCGCCCATCAGCGCTTCTCCTGCAAGCTGTCCCCGTGTCTTTTCCGGTGCATGCGCATCACAGAAATCCAGAATCACGCGGCCCATCTTGAGCGCAGCCTGCGCCTGTGCGTCTTCCTTCAGGACTTTTTCGTTATCAAGGTAGTACGTCAGGAATCCCATATAGACTTTAACGGAAGGATATTCTGTTTCCAGCAGCGGCCCGTCTTCATACTGCAGATCGCGCCACCACATATTGAAACCGTCAGCACATTCCTCCATCAGTTTCTGTGCAAGAGCTTCCGTATATCGATCCCGTTCAGACTTGGGTTTAGGATCTTCCTGCTCATCATCATAGTACTCGGTCGGTGCCGTATAACAGGTCGCAATGACACCGCCCAGTTCCAGATCCGAGCCGTTGCAGGCCAGTGTGATCAGAAGATCGGGTGCATAATTGCTGATCTTACTGAGTCTGGCTGAATCAGTCATGGTCGTATCTGAACTTCGGACCAGCATGAAATAGTAGCCTGTGGAATTGGTATTCAGCCAATCAACCATCTGTTTGGCAACCGACAGCGTAATCGTTTTCTCGATTGCCTCGCCTTCCACCCATCCATTGTTGGCACCACCGGCATTGGCATTGATCGCCACCACATATCGATAATGGGAAAGGTCCACTACTTCTGTATCCGGTGTCTCCTCATTCGGTTTGCTGGATGTTCGCTTATAGTTCGTTGGGTTGGAATAGATCATTGAAGCCATATAGGTGGTGATCTGTGTTCCTACCGAATCCAGCGTCACCGCTGAAACAGGCCGTACCGTTCCGGTCTCGACTTCTTTTTTTGCCGTCATGGTCTCGATCGAGGTCTGACTTTCTTCTTCTGCCTGCTTGTTTTGATTTTTATTTCGGCAGCTGATGATCACGACGATCATTATGACGAGAAGGGCGACGAAGATCGCCAGTCGTCCGGGATATCGAAGATAATAGCGTGAACTCGGTCTGCTTCGTCCGGACTGGTTCGTTCTGCGTCTTCCCTGACGGTACCCTTGACGATCTGTGCCGCCTGGCGGCCTTCCCCGTCTTGGGTCCTCATATCTTGACATTACGTCCACCTTTCTGTATCTTTTAAAACTTTCATGGAAAGTGCCCGTGTACGAAAGACCAGACTTCGAAGCGGTGCTTTGTACATAACGGGAGATTTAAAACTTTTCAGCATGATACTGAACTTCAGATGCTTCAGTTTTTGCTCATAAAGCTTCCTCAGTTCTCCCGAAGAAGCGGACGCTTTTGCGAACGCTTTTGCCAGCGCTTCTCCGGATCTGAG
Source organism: Bacillota bacterium (assembly GCA_017420625.1). The sequence goes on along the minus strand of JAFOIR010000430.1, from coordinate 3,052 downwards.
CGCAAAACTGATTCCTTCCGAGGAACTCGGACTGATCAGTCCAGCCGCTTCACCGCAAAGCAAAATACGACCCTCTCCGGTATAGATACTGCCCCACATCCTGGGACGCAGAATAACAGCACCGGTCGTCTTAACGGGGTTTTGTACGGCAAATCCCCGTGTTGTCATATCGGCTCGAAGGATCTCAAAGCAGTCTTTCACGTTCCGATCTGCAGGAATCGCACTGCCAAGCAGCAGGTAGTTTTCTTTTCCGATCGTCTTGGGAATCGTCCAGGAATAATAATCGGTCACCCGATGATCAAACATGGCTCCATAATACGGCACAGGTTCCGAAACCTTATGCCATTCCTGGATACTGGCATAAACCCTGGGCAAGCGAATCTTCGGACGGTATTGACTGATCGCATAACGACGCACGATCGAAGATGCACCATCGCATCCTACCAGGTGATCCGCTGTATATTCTTCAGTCTTTCCGTCTTCCTGCCGAACAAAGACTGAAACTTCGTTTTCTTTCTCTTCAATACGGTATACACTCGCGCCGGTCAGGATCCGGACATTGCTTTTTCCTTCCGCCTGAGAGATCAGAAAAGCATCGAATTCAGCACGGTCGATATTCAAATAATTTCTTTGATAATAGCGCTCCATCCTACTGTCGAAATCGATCGCCCGCACCGTAAAGATCTGCGGAGGCATGATGACCTCACGGGGCAGAGGCAGTCCCAGATGCGCCAGTTCTTTCTGCGCAGAATGATCCAGCATTCCGCCGCAGCATTTTGCTTCTTTCTGAACCAGTTCCGGATCCATCAGATGACGTTTGTCGATCACAAGAACCTGCAGTTTTTTCGGAAGTTTCCACGCCAACACCGCTCCGGCAGGACCGGCACCAACGATGATCACGTCGTATTTCATGCGTTCTGGATCCATCCTTTCAGATATTTGTTTTTCAGGATCCCTCTTACGGCTTTGCCCCATCCCAGCGGATAGCCATCCACCAGAACCAGGTTCCAGCCATCCTTATATTCTCCGGTAAGCGTTTCTCCTTTCAGATAACGCCGGACAAGGTCGGATCCTACAGGAAGATCGATTGTCCTTACGACGTCTTTGTCTGACAGTGTCATCGCCAGAGCCTGCGCAGGCTCAAACCGGTCTTTCTTCAGTTCTCCGAGCAGAATGCCGCAGCGAAGAACACGAAGCCCCTTCAGACTCCCCTGCGGAATCGGGCTATAGTAAAGCAACGTTCCGATCTTCGATAAATATCCATCCTTCGGAAGGATCTTCTGCCAGGGTCTCGTAAAGTTTTCCCTGCACCATGCATCAAACAGCTGAAGATCGCTGCTGCTGAAGGCACCGCGAAGATCGTTTTGTTCCATGGAGAACGCATGCGCAGAAGATGCTTTTCCTTCTTTTTGCAGGAGGGCGACGAAATGACCTTGTCCCTCCAGTTTATGAGGCCAGAAGCGTGCACTCATCCGAAGATCCTCGGCTGAAGGATCATCTGTCCATTCCGGATGACCGTCTTCCATTCCACCGACCTTATTGATCGGACAAAGCCTCATGTCCGGATGCGCCTTGATGAAATCCAGGATCATCTGTTCATCTTCCATCGGATGAAAAGTACAGGTCGAATACAGCAGCATTCCACCCGCTTTCAGCATCCGGTATGCTGAAGGAAGGATTTCCCGCTGCAGCTTTGCATAATATTCGTTGCCGTATTGTTCCCAGTTCTTCATGATGTCCGGTTCTTTATGAAACATTCCTTCTCCGGAACACGGTGCATCCACCAGTATCTTATCAAATTGTTCCGGAAAACGTTTGGAAAGATTATAGGGCGTCTCTGAAAGAACCACGGCTCGTCCCGCTCCCATGAGTTCCAGGTTTTTCAATAATGCCTTTGCTCTGGACGGACTGATATCGTTGCTGAAGAGAACTCCATCGTTGCCCAGTCTGGCAGCCAGATAGGTGCTTTTCCCTCCGGGTGCAGCACATAGATCCAGTACATAGTCCCCTTTTTCAATGGGAAGGATCGCTGCCGGTGCCATGGCACTGGGTTCCTGAAGATAGTAAAGACCGGCCGCATAGTCCGGATGTTTGGAATACTCCGTCGTTTCTCCTTCGTAGTAAAACCCGGAAGGACACCATGGAACCGGTTTTAAGTTTCCTGTACCTTCTTTCTCTTTACGCTTCAGAAAATCCTGAACTGAAATTTTCTGTGTATTGACACGAAGTCCCTGCCTGACCGGACGATCGAATGTGGCGGCATACGAAGAAAACCCTTCCTCACCAAGGAGCGCTTTCATATTCGTTTCATACTGTTTTGGAAATGCCGCCATTCCTTCTCCCTTTCTTATTCCGGTATGGTGAGAACCTGATCATTCACCATTTCCTGAACTGCCCGCATAACACCATATTTTCCGTGTCCATAAGTCAATCCTCCCTGGAAGAAAACATTGTAGGGAGGTGTGATCGGCGCATCGGCTGAAAGCTCGATCGAGGCACCGGAATTGAAGGACCCGGCTGCCATAATGATCGGACAGCCGTATCCGGGCATATCCCACGGAATGGGTGTAACAAAACTGTCGACCGGTGCTGCAAACTGTACACCGCGGCAGAAACTCAGGATCGCCTGTTCACTGTTTAAAGTGATCGCTTCCACGATATCACAGCGTTCCTCATCCGGTTCCGGAAGAACCTTATAGCCAAGTGCTTTAAAGACAGCCGCTGCGAAGACGGCTGTTTTCACTGCCGCTGCAGTCACCGTCGGCGCAAAAAACAGACCCTGGTATAATGACTTTGTCACACCGAGTGTTGCTCCGGCTTCTTTACCCAGGCCGGGAGATGTCAAACGGATCGCACAAAGCTCTACCAGATCCTTCTTTCCGACAATATATCCGCCGATCGGAGCAAGTCCTCCGCCGGCATTTTTGATGAGAGATCCGACCGCGATATCCGCTCCAACATCTGTCGGTTCGATCTTCTGGACGAATTCTCCGTAGCAGTTGTCTACAAATGCGATCACATCCGGCTTGACCTCTTTGGCAGCACGGATGAT
>JAFOIR010000054.1 GCA_017420625.1 Bacillota bacterium | reverse complement strand
TGAGAGTCCGACCCGAGAATCATCCTGCCGCATCCGCTCATCATCTCCCGTGCATACTGATGAATGACCGCCTGATTGGCCGGCACATAGGTTCCTCCATATTTACGGGCAGCTGACAGGCCAAATACATGATCGTCTTCATTGATCGTTCCGCCGACCGCACAGAGACTGTTATGGCAATTTGTCAGTGCATAGGGAAGATGAAAAGATTTCATTCCGCTTGCTCTGGCTGTCTGGATAATCCCTACATAGGTGATGTCGTGGGAGATAAGCGCATCAAAGCGAAGATGCAGCATCCCTTCTTCAGCCGGCACCTCTCTGCTCTCATGAGCTCTCAGGATCCGGTAAGCCATTGTTTTTTCACGTCCCTCCGTGAGCATATCGGAAGGGATCTTATTGATTTTCCCGTCTGTATAGATGCAGGGTTCCTGATTATAAATCATCGCTTTTCCTCTCAGTTTTCCATCAGATGGTTTTTTTCCATATTGGCGGCAGAAGCTCGTACATGTTCGATCATCAGCGCACCGGCGCTTTCCGGATCCTTTCTGATCATCGCCTCCAGGATCGAACGGTGTTCCTTCAGCATCTGCTCGGCTCTTCCCGGTTCTTTAATCGATCTTTCCCGAATATTCTCGGCATACGCATGCAGTTCTTTCAGAATTTTCTGAAGCATCCGGCTGCCGGTCAGCTCATAGATCGTACGATGGAACCGATCATCCATCGCCGTCACCCGGTCATAATCACCGCGCTCAATATAGAACTCTGTCAGATCTACGATCTCATTCAGCTGTTCGATGGAAGATTCATCCGCTTTTACTGTCGCTCTCTCAGCCGCTCTTCCCTCCAGAAGGGATCGGATCTCATAGATATCTTCTATATCCGATCGTCCGATTCCTACGACTACTGCGCCGCGGTTCGGCCTCAACTGGAGAAGGCCTTCTGACTCAAGATGTTTGAAGGCTTCTCTGACCGGTGTCCGGCTGACACCGATCTCTTTTGAAACTTCCCCTTCTGTCAGCGCTTCTCCTGGCGTATATTTGCCGGAAAGGATCTTCCGCCGGATCTGATAATAAACGGATTCGGCGAGATTGACCGGCTGGCGCAGGATTTCCTGGTCCAGATCATTCTTCATTTCCGTTACCTCCTCCTGCGAGCTTTTCAGCTGCGATCCGAAGCTGAGCTTTCAGTTCATCGTCTGTGATCGCTGTGACTCTTCCCTCAGCATACTGCTGATCGACCCATGCCTTGAGTTCTGTAACCAGCGGATCTTTTTTATCGATGGCGGCCTCTCCGGTCAGTTTCAGATGAGCATTGATCCAGATCGCGATGCCGGATGCACCGGAAGTATTGCTGATCATCACTTTCGGAGGACGATTCAGCAGTTTGCCTGTATCAAAAATATTGTAGACTTCTTCGTTCTTCAGAAGGCCGTCCGCATGAACACCGGCTCTGGTGACATTGAAATCTGAACCAACGAAGGGCGTTCTCGGCGGAATATGATATCCGATTTCTTTCTCATAATACTCAGCGATCTCGGTGATCACTGTGGGATCCATTCCATCCAGTGTCCCCTTCAGCTGTGCATATTCCATGACCATGGCTTCCAGCGGGCAGTTTCCGGTTCTTTCACCGATTCCAAGCAAAGAACAGTTAACGCCGGATGCACCGTACAGCCAGGCTGTTGTCGAATTGCTGACTGCTTGATAGAAATCATTGTGTCCATGGAATTCAAGCAATGATGAAGGCATATGCGCATAATGACGAAGACCGTAAATGATTCCGGGAATACTTCTTGGCAGTGCAACGCCGGGAATTCCTACACCGTAACCGAGGGTATCGCAGGCACGGATCTTGATCGGAATGCCCGTCTCAACCATCAGCTTATGAAGCTCTGTGACAAACGGAACTACAAATCCGTAAAAATCCGCTCGGGTAATATCTTCGAAATGACAGCGGGGTTTGATGCCTGCATCGATACAATCCTTGACTACACCCAGATAATGATCGATGGCCTGGCGTCTGTTCATTTTCAGCTTATAAAAGATATGATAGTCTGAGCAGCTGACCAGAATACCGGTCTCCTTGAGGCCGATTTCACGGACCAGTTTGAAATCTTCTTTCCTTGCCCGGATCCAGCTTGTGATCTCCGGAAATTCATATCCTTTTTCCAGGCACTGATAAACCGCAGCACGATCCTTTCGGCTGTAAAGGAAGAATTCACTCTGGCGGATGATGCCTTTCGGTCCTCCCAGACGGTGAAGCAACTCATACAGATGAACGATCTGTTCTGTCGTATAGGGTTCTCTTGACTGCTGCCCGTCCCGGAAAGTTGTATCTGTAATCCAGATATCCTTCGGCATATGCATAGGAACCAGACGCTGGTTGAACATCATCTTGGGAACTTCTTCATAGCTGAAGAGCATCCGGTAAAGATTGGGCTGTTCCACATCCTGCAGCGCATATTCAAAACTCATGAGCTCCAGAAGATTGGTCTGGGGATTGAGCTTGAGCTCATCCTTCCGGTCGGAGACATAAATATCATTCTGAAAATCCATACGAAACCTCCACAAAAAGAACTTTGTATAATTGTATACAATTATACTTGTACTGTCAATTATACAAGATAAACGAAAGAAAAAACCTCTGCGCTTTATTTTTCGTAAAACACAGAGGTTTTTTATACATTTTAACAGGATATTTCGATAAATCCGGTTCCGGCAAGCGAACAGCTTCTCTCGTCAGGACCGTGATCACTGATTTTCAAAGCGATCTTTCCTTTATATGGCTTCCTTGTACCATTCTCATCCACTATCATGAGCCAGTAAGGATCGATGATTGCCTTCAAAACGGTTCTCTCCCCAGGCAGAAGAGAAATTTTTTTCGTGAAAACGAGCTGCCTGATCGGTGCATCGGATTCTTCTTTACTCCATTCAGCAAATACCATAACGGGCATAGCTGTCTTTTCTGTATGCGGATTGGATACCGTGATCTTCAGATATCCATCTTCCCATCCGGCCTCTTCAATCGATAATCTTCGGAAGCTTAGTCCGAATCCGAACGGATAGTTCGGCTCTCCACGGAAGAAACGATAGGTCTTTCCTTCCATCCGATAGTCTTCAAAATCCCAATCGACCTGATGATCAAAATAGAAAGTCTCCGGCAGCCTTCCGGTAGGATTGACCCGTCCGGAAAGAACGCCGGCCACTGCCCGTCCGCCAAAAGCGCCTGGATACCAGGCCTGAATGATCGCTCCGGCATATGCTTCATCTTCCTGAAGATCCAGTGCACCGCCCGAGAGGAGCACTACTGCCAGCTTTTTGGCTGCCGGAGCTACTGCCGCCAGAAGCCTTCGCTGCGAAGCAGGAAGCAGAAGATTGGGTTTGTCTCCTGCGCCATATTCATTGGAGGCGTCGCCTTGTTCTCCTTCGATCGAAGGATCCAGTCCCAGACAAAGAACCGTTACCTCGGCTGTCCTCGCAAGCGCGACTGCCTCTGCAATCTGATCATCCGGGACATGAGACATGGCTTCGATCCTATCTTTATAAAGATGCGCCCCATCCGCTCCAAGGATCGCTGCATCAGGGAATTCTCTCCGGATTCCTTCCATAACAGTGATTGTCTCATCTGCGGTTCCGTGATAATTGCCTTCAAGTACTGAGACACTTCGTGCATTGGGTCCGATCACGGCAATCGACTCCGGTTTTTTGAGCGGAAGTGTGCCTTCATTTTTCAGAAGAACGATCGCTTCTTCTGAGGCAGTCTCAGACAGATGATCCCATTCTTTTTTCCTGCTGATCCATTCACGGACAGCCTGCTCTCCACCCATTAGATCATCCAGATCCAACCGGAAACGGATCGTCAGAAGATCTTCTACTGCACGATCGATCATTTCCTCGGATACATAACCTTTTCTCACTGCTTCAACGAGATATCCGTATATACTGCCGCAGTTGAGTTCGCATCCTGCTTCGGCCGCTATGCCGGCCGCTTCTGCTTTTGTATCCGTATAATGATGAAATTCATAGATATCCTGGATCGCACCACAGTCGGAAACGATATATCCATCAAATCCCCACTGCTTTCTGACAACGTCCTGAATCAGTTCTCGATGAGCACTGGCCGGAATACCGTTGATCGCATTGTACGCAGTCATGATCCCGCTGACATCTGCATCCTTGACGAGGCGCTCAAAGGCAGGAAGATATGTCTCATAGAGATCCTTCTTCGAGACAGAGGCATTAAAGCCGTGCCTTGTCGCTTCCGGTCCGGAATGGACTGCCATGTGCTTGGCACAGGCTGATGCTGCCAGATGATCCGGATCATCGCCTTGAATGCCACGCACGAACTCACATCCCATCCGGGATGTCAGATAAGGGTCCTCGCCATAGGTTTCATGAGCTCTTCCCCAACGGGGATCCCGAACAATATTGATGTTCGGAGACCAGTAGGTCAGCCCCTGATAGATACCGCTTTTCCCTTCACTTCGGTAGATCGCATGAATGATCCGACCTTCACCGGCAATGACCGAACCGACCTTCCGAAGAAGCTCCGGATCAAAAGATGCAGAAAGACCAATCGACTGAGGAAAGACGGTGGCTCTGCCGGATCTTGCGACACCATGCAGTGCTTCATTCCACCAGTTATAAGCTGAAATACCCAGCTCTTCGATCGCAGGAGCTTCATAGAGCATCTGGGATGTTTTCTCTTCCAGCGTCATCTTTCGGATCAGTTCCTGTGCTTTCCTGCGGGCACTCTGTTTGTCCATGTATTTATTCCTTTGATGAATTACTGTTGACGCGATGGATCATTCTGGAGACCAGGGATATGGGATAAGCAATCAGCTTGACGATACCTTTGTAAGCCTTTGGCTGATCCTCCCACTGATCGATCCGCCGATTTCTTCTCTCTGCCTTGATTTCCTGTTTTCTTCTGGCCTTTTCTGCCGTCAGAGCCATCATTTCAGGAGAAAGCATCTTCAGCCGCACCTTCTCCATCACAGAGAACAGGAAGAAGAAGACCGTACCGTTGATGGAGCCAATGACCAGAATACAGATTCCCATCTTCCAGCTGAGAGGCGGGAAGTTGAAAAATGGTCCGAAGAAAACAGTGGCAAGTACAATACTGGAAATGACAAAGATAAAAAGTGCCAGACGAACTTTATTAAAGGGGATCGAGATCCGGTAAAGAAGAAATACGCCAGTCATGGCCGTCAGCAGAACCGCCAGCATGGATATCTCTTCATATTCCAATCGGAATATGGCGCCGGCTGCATAAACCAGAAGGACGCCGACCGCCATCGTCACTCCGCCGGAAAGTGCACGGGTGATAATATTATAAAAGAAGTTGCCGCTGATCCGATCACGGTTGGGTTCCAGCGCCAGAATCAAAGACGGCAGTCCGATCGTCAGCGTACTGATGAAGGACATCTGAATGGGCTGGAAAGGATACTGCCAGCTGACGACGGTAAACAGGATGCCGATCAGCATGGCAAAGATGGTTTTCGTCAGAAACATGGAAGCGCTTCGCTGGATATTGTTGATCGAGCGCCGTCCTTCCGCCACGACATTCGGCATGGAACTGAAATCATCCGTAGTAAGAACCAGCTGGGCAATATTGCGTGCGGCCTCCGAACCGGATGCCATCGCAACGGAACAGTCGGATTCCTTCATAGCGAGCACATCGTTAACACCGTCACCGGTCATGGCAACGGTATGACCCTGTTTTTGCAGTGCCCGGACAAGCTGGCGCTTCTGGGCGGGTGTGACCCTGCCGAAGACAGTATAGGCTGCCACTGCATGTTCCATATCCTGATCCGTTACCAGCGTTCTGGCATCAACGCAGCGTCCGTTCACCGGAATGCCGGCTTTCTCGGCAATCTGAGCAACCGTCGCAACACCATCGCCTGAAATGACCTTCAGATCGACACCCTGTTCCTGGAAATAACGGATCGTATCCGGTGCTTCTTTTCGGATCTCGTCCTGAATCAGCAGAACACCGATCGGTTTGATCTGCTGAGGAAGATTGCCTTCCTCATCGAATGTCTCGGTTGACGTTGCCAGCAGGAGCACACGATTGGTTCCGATCTTACTGCGAAATGCCTTTTCGATCTCGCTATACTGATCCTTCAATATCATTTCTCCAGCGCCCATGATATAGGTCATTCCATTATCCAGAGTGACACCGGACCATTTTTTCTCTGAAGAGAAACTGACAACTCTTTGTACACCGGGTGGATTCTGAAGCGGAAATGCTTCCCGTATGGCACTCAGCGTAGGGCTTTCATCTCCTGAGCAGGCAGCAAGCGCTGCAAATCCGTAGGCCAGTTCATCTCTTTTCGTATTTCCGAATCCAAGAAGACCGCTGACCTTCATCGCACCGCTGGTGATCGTTCCGGTTTTATCCAGACACAGTACATCTACCCTGGCAAGCGTCTCAATACAGTACAGCTGCTGCACCAGCACCTGCTTCTGTGACAGACGGATAACCGCAACAGCCAGTACTGAGCTGGTCAGCAGCATGAGTCCTTCCGGAATCATACTGATAAGTCCTGCAACGGTACCGACGACAGCACTTTCCACTGTCGCCTGAGAAAGAGAAAGCTGATTGATAAAAAGCAGTGCACCGAGAGGAACCAGCAGACAGGAGATGATCGTAATGATCTTCTTTAACGTCCGCATGATTTCCGATTCGGCCTTTTTCACTCTTTTCGCTTCCTGAGCGATTTTGGATGCGAAAGATTCTTTTCCTACCCGGATCAGCTTGGCATAGCAATCGCCGGCTGCGAGAAAACTTCCGGAAAACAGTTCATCTCCTACGGTTTTGGAGATCAGATCGGGCTCACCGGTAAGCAGGCTCTCGTTCACATCAGCATTTCCATAGATGATCTGTGCATCAGCCGGGACCTGTGCGCCGCGTTTCAGATGGATCAAATCATCCTTGACCAGTTCATCTGAAAGGATCAGCTTTCGCTGCCCATCCCGGATCGCTTCTATTTTTGCGGATACCATGATCGAAAGCTTATCGACCATTCGTTTGGATCGGATCTCCTGGATCACACCGATGGCTGTATTGGAAAAGACGATTCCCATAAACAGCATATTCTTGAAACTTCCGACCGCTGCCACTGCTATTGCCAGAATCAGGTTGACTATATTGAAGAGGGTCATCGAATGTTCCCAGATGATCCGGCCAACACTCTTGGTGCCGCCGCCTGTCCGGTTCGACTGCCCTGTCTGAATTCTCTCTTCGACCTCTTGACTGGTCAATCCACGTAATTCCATTTTCAACCTCTTCCTACTGCTTCGATTCTTCGCTGATCCGCCTTTCACTGGCGGCCTTAAGAAATCGGTTCATGATCGCTTCTCCCAGATCTTTTCTCTGAAAGGCTTCCCCGTAGATTCTCTCCAGGCCTTCATCATCAGATTCCCGAAGGCCATCAAACAGATTTCTTCCGATTTCATCCATATCAGATCCGGATCCAAGCGAAATGGCAGCAACCGGGATTTTGCCCAGCGCTCTTCGGACCTGGCTGATCCATTCATCGGACCCGATAAGTCCGATCTTCTGCTCTTTTTCCTTCAGATCCTGCCTGATCCATTCTGCCGTCTGATCCGGCCCCTGATCGGTTAGGATCAGATATCCTTTCGGTGCATAATGACGATATTTCATACCCGGCGCTTTGGGGGTCACATGACTTTCAAGACCTGCTGCCATGCGGACTGCCGGATCCACATCAACTTCACCGACTGCGTCCTCCAGCATGGCCAGCGTAATAGCTCCCGGCCGCAGAATCATCGGTATCTCTTCTGTCAAATCGACGATCGTGGATTCCAATCCCACCTGACAGTCTCCTCCGTCCAGAATAAGCGGGATCTTTCCCTGAAGATCCTCCATAACATGACGGGCACTGGTCGGACTCGGTCTTCCGGAGGTATTGGCGCTTGGTGCTACGATCGGAAGGCCTGTCTTGCCGATCAGTTCCATAGCAGCAGGGTGGGAAGGCATTCTGATAGCAACAGTCGAAAGACCACCTGTCACACGCAAGGGTACTTTGTCTGTTTTGGGTAAAATGAGTGTCAATGGACCCGGCCAGAATCTTTTCATCAATTCTTTGGCCTTTTCGGGAATTTCTGACGCGATCTCATGAAGATCCATTCCCGGTGCAACATGTACGATCAGCGGATTATCGGAAGGACGTCCCTTCGCTTCATAAACATGTCGGATCCCTTCCTCTGAAAAAGCCCAGGCTCCAAGGCCATATACAGTCTCTGTCGGAAATGCAACGACCTGTCCTGCAAGAAGCAGTGCTTCTGCTTTCTTCAGCGCCTTCTCATCAACTGATAACAGTTCTGTTTTCATACTTCATCTTCTATCTGATATTTCTTGATTTTTCCAAGCAGTGGTTCTTTGATCCTTGCCCTGATACGAATTCCCTGTTCCGTATAATCCTCACTCAGAATAACGGCTTCCTGATGGATCGGTTCAGTCAATCCTGCCTGAGCATAAGGAATCATAAGCAGCATCTCCTGATCCCACTGATCAAGAAGCCTGTCAACTGCTTCCAGCACCTTCCTGATTCCGTCTTCTTCCAGAGCACTGATCCGAAGAACTTCTTCTGCATGATAAGAAGGGCCTGTCGTCTGAGCTTCTTCCTGCACGAGATCCTGCTTGTTCAGTATAGTAATGATTGGTTTATCTGCTGCCTTCAGTTCCACCAGCGTATCATAGGTCACTTTCATCTGCATCTGTGCCTTCGGGTCAGAACTGTCCACCACATGCAGAAGAATATCCGCTTCACAGGCTTCTTCAAGTGTCGCGCGGAATGCGTCGATCAGCTGATGCGGAAGCTTATGAATAAATCCGACGGTATCTGTAAACAGAACACTTCTGCCGGAAGGAAGATCTTTTCTTCTGACAGTCGTATCCAGTGTTGCAAAGAGTTGATCCTCTTCCAGCACGCCGGCTCCGGTCACGCGGTTAAAGACGGTGGATTTTCCTGCATTGGTGTAGCCGACAAGTGCAATGATAGGAAGATGGCCTTTTTTACGTTGTGTTCTTTCCATATCCCGACGTTCTGCCACTTCCTTCAGCTGACTTTTCAGCATATCGATCCGCTCACGGATATGACGCCGATCCATCTCCAGTTTGGTTTCACCAGCGCCTCTGGTATGTGTACCGACAGCCGCTCCCTGACGGGATAGTTCTTTACCCAGTCCGGTCAGCCTGGTCAGTCGGTAATTCAGCTGAGCCAGCTCGATCTGCATCTGACCTTCTCTCGTTGTGGCTCGTTTGGTGAAAATATCCAGAATGAGCAGCGTCCGGTCAATCACTTTGACGCCAAGTTCATCAGACAGATTCTTCAGCTGTGCGGGAGACAGTTCATCATCGCAGATGATGCCGTCTGCTCCCGTATCCTGAAGGATCTGGCGGATCTCTTCCACTTTTCCGCTGCCGACATAGGTACGGCTGCTGGGACTTTGAAGATTCTGGATCACGCGGCCTACTGCTTCGCCGCCGTCTGTCTCCAGGAGTTCTTCCAGTTCATTCAGGGATTCTTCCATACTGATGTCAAACCGACCTGTATCGACACCTACCAGAATGAACTGCTCTTTCTTTTCTTCTGTATCGTATAATCTCATTCGTCAAAAAATGCCGCATCATAAGCATCCCAGACCTGCCAGTTTTCAAAACCGTAGCTCCAGGCAGCGACGCCTTTCAAATTATAGTCCTTTACTGCCTGCAAACGGTAGGCAAGTGATGTTTCATCTTCAATCCAGATCCGGTACAGAAGATCTCCGTTATAGCCTTCCGCATAGTTCTGCCCAGTTTCTGGGTCAAATGTCACACTCATATCATAATCATTGATCAGATCGATCACTTCATCCATGCTGAGTGCTTCGGTATCCAGATCGTCTCCCTCACCGATCCACAGTCTTGTATACCACGGGATTCCGAGAATGATCTTCCGGCTTGGGATCCCCTCATCCTCTACCATTGCCTTGACAGCATCCCATACGAAATCTCTGGAAGAGGTGCTTCCCGCGTCGGAACCGGGGTAATGTTCATCATAAGCCATTACGATCACATAATCACAGACATCCGAATACCGGAGTCTTTGATAGTAATCACTCCAGGCAGACGGGACGGGGACATCCACCGAAAGCAGATATCCTGCCGGTCTGATCGTCATGGACAGCTCTCTTAAAAACTGCATGAAATAGCGTTCTGTTCTCTCAGACATTGCCTCAAAATCCACGTTGATGCCATGGATATTATACTGCTTACAGTAGTTCAGAATGCTCTGGCAGATTCTGTCTCTTGTCGCGGTCTTCTTCAAGAGCTCATAAGTCATATCATCATCAAACTGATTGTCAAAAAGAGCCCAGATCTGGTCACCTTCTTCACGCACATCTGCCACATAATTGCTGTTGGCTTTCGTGGCAACAGTACCGTCTGAATTGAGTGTAAACCAGGTAGGAGAAACGACGTTGGTATAAGCCCAGCTTTCCTGGATGGGGTCCAGGATTTCCTGACTGTAACGAGTGGAATAGATCTGATGAAAAACCATGAAGATATGATCGCTCTTGACATCATAGTCATCCATATCGATCTTCTGAGATTCTTTTCGGGAAAGGCTGGCTTTCGATGTTTTCAGACCTTCCGCTTCAAGATAGCCCATATGTCCGTTCATATCCGATGCGAAATAATATCCTTCGGTATCACAGGGATAGATCTCGATCGTTTCACCTTTTTTCAGTTTGACGGTATAAGTCAGTGTATCTGCTGAAGGCTCCGTCAGAAGATATACGCCGGAATTCATGACCTCCGCTGTCCGCCCCTGCGGATCCCGGATCATGACCAGCTGCTCGTAATAGTTGATCTTATACTGCAGTCCGCAGCGATCCTCACATTCTGATGCGCGAACAAAGATCCTTCCGTTTCTTTGTTTATAGAACTCACTGCCTACTTCATAGCTGATCCGTTCCGTCGAGGTCGTAAAGA
>JAFOIR010000429.1 GCA_017420625.1 Bacillota bacterium | reverse complement strand
CGTATAGGAACTCATGATCGCGACTGCAGATTTTGTCTTGCCGTCCAGGCTGAATGCACCGTCCACGAAGGGAATCATCAGTGCTTCGAAGTTTTTGTTCGGATATACCGCATATTTGCCGCCTTCCAGATGAGCTTCACGGCCGCCTTCTGATGCGCCCTCACCCGTCCAGTGCTTGGCCATGGCAGTCATGGAATCCTTGCCCCAGCCGAGGTCGTTGCCGTTCTCGTCATAGGTGCTCTGCAGTCCGTCGCAGAAAGCTCTGACCATATCTCTGGAAAGTGCGGGATCTTCTCCAAAGGTACCACTGTTTCTGAACCAACGGGGTTCTGCGGAGATATCCACCTGCGGTGCCAGGAAGCAGGCAACGCCAAGATCACGAAGCTCTCTGGACTGACATTTGGCAGACTCCCAGGCCAGCTTCGGATCAAACGTTGCTGCAAGACCAAGGTTGCCCGGCCAGTCAGAAACACCCTGGCCGTTTCTGGGATCAGAAGCAAAGTAACAGGGAATACCAAAGTCCTTGCCTTCCACGTATTTCTGCATATTGTTCGCCCATGCGATCTGAACCTCGTCCGGCAGTCCGCCCATACCGGCAGAATTCAGGACACTTCTTAAGTGCTGATTGAGGAAAGCTTTCTGATCATCGTTGACTTCCTTGTCAAATCTTACCTGATGCGCAGAAAAGCACATGAGACCGGCGACCTGTTCGATCGAGAGCCGTTTGGCCAGATCATCGGCTCTTTCTTCCGGTGAAAGCCTCCAGTCCTCATAAGGAAGCAGTTCTCCCGTTTTCGCCAGATCCTTAAAGGCAAATCCGTCTTTTTCAATCAATTTGACGCCTGAATCCGGGCAGTAACCCAGTGTTTTGCCGCCTTCATTTTCCACTAAATTGAAACCGTACTCTGTCTGTTTTTCAGTCCACATACACGCTTCCTCCAATAATAGGATTTGCTTTCAAGTATAAAGCAAATTCCTCTACGGGTCAATCCAAAAACAAAAGATAAAAAACCCTGATAAAGGTCTTTTCTGAGTGTGACAAATATGGTATAATCCAAGTAATAATATGCAGTATTCTGCGACTTTACAGGAGGAATCATTATGGCAAAACTGAAAATCGGTTTCATCGGCTGCGGCGGTATCGCTAATCAGAAACATCTTCCCGGTATGAAACAGCAGGTCGAAAAAGGACGTGTTGAACTCGTTGCTTTCTGTGACCTGATCCCGGAAAGAGCTGAGAAAGCTGCTAAAGAATATGGCGCACCCGATGCAAAGGTCTACACAGATTATCGCGAACTTCTGAAAGACCCCACGATCGATGCTGTTCACGTTCTGACCCCCAACAACGCTCATTGCGAGATTACTGTTGCTGCTCTTGAAGCAGGCAAACATGTTCTTTGCGAAAAACCCATGGCAGCTACCGCTGCAGAAGCACTGAAAATGATCGAAGCTCGTGACCGTACCGGCAAGATGCTGACCATCGGTTATCAGTATCGTCATTTCAATGCAAACTATGTTGCAAAGAAAGTTATCGATGAAGGCTGGATCGGCGATGTTTACTATGCAGAAGCTACCCTCCTTCGCCGTCGTGGCGTTCCGACCTGGGGCGTGTTCACTGACAAATCCAAACAGGGCGGCGGTCCGCTGATCGATATCGGTACCCATGCACTGGATCTGGCTCTGTGGATGATGAACAACTACGATGTCGAATATGTTGTCGGCACCAGCTTCGAGAAACTCGGAACCCTTCTGGATCCCGATCATCAGGGACAGAACAACTTCCGCGGTGAGCCCGATCACTGGAACAACACCACCTATGATGTAGAAGATGCAGCTGTTGGCCAGATCAAGATGAAGAACGGCGCAGTCATCAACCTTCGTGCTTCCTGGGCAATCAACATGTCCGAAGATCGTGGAGCAAACGGCCAGGCTCATACCATGCTGGCTGGTACCAAAGGCGGTCTGGATACCTTCACCGGTCAGGTTCGTCTGAACCACATCGTTGGTAATGAAATGGCTACCACCATGGTCGGCCGTGTCATCCCGAACTTCCTGCCTGGATTCAGCCAGGGTCCGGCTCCTCTTAGCAAAGAGCATGAAATCTGGGTCACTGCTCTGGAAGCAAATGATCCTTCCAAACTGTTCGTTACCGCTGAGCAGGCTTACACTGTCACCAAGATCCTTGACAGCATCTACTACTCCAGCAAGAACAACAAACCCGTCTACTTTGACGAAGCCGGAAACCCGATCTTTGACTAATTTCCTCCTCGGGTCTTTCCGACCAAACTATCAAAAGAAAGGAGCCGCAAGGCTCCTTTTTTCTTTCTTCATTCTCTGGGAGTTGATTATACCAGTGAAAAAAGCTATAATGAAATCAAATGCCATATGATCGGAGGAATCTCATGTCTGTCTGGAAAGTTATTTGGCAGAACCTGTTCGGCTTTGATATTCTGATCTTTCTCACGGCCGCACTCAATGCAGTTTTCTACTATTTCGCCAGAAAACTGACCCTGAATCTATACCGTCAGCTCCACAAGATCGTCTTTGTCCCTTCGCACACGGAAGATCCCGAAAAACTGGCGCAGGAACTTCGGAAGATCGATGAAGGTTCGATCGTTGCTCTTCGCAAAAATTCCGAAGCATTCTATACGATCTTTGCGAATGTCACTTCGATCTTTCCTCTCCTCGGAATCCTCGGAACCGTCGTTTCTCTGCTTCCCATGGTAGCCGATATGGCCGATATGACGCAGAACTTCTTTGCTGCACTGACTTCCACTTTCTGGGGACTGGTCTTCGCAATCATTTTCAAGCTGCTGGATGGATTTCTCTCTTCCCGCATTGAGGATAACGATAAAAACGTAACTCTTCTGCTCGATCGAAGAAAATTGATCCAAGAGGAAACCGAAAAGTGAAACGGCGTGAAATCTTTATCGAACTGACGTCCCTTCTGGATGTCATTCTGATCATGATCTTTGTCCTGCTTACCCAGGCAAGGGCTCAAACCGCCAAAGCACTGGAAAACCAGGCGGCAGAAGAAAAAACTTCTGCCAGACTTCAGGAAGAAGTCGAAGATCTTAGTGCTTCTTTAGATCATGCCTGGGCAGAACTCGGAATTGTCCAGGAGGAAAATGATCAGCTGAAAAGACAGTTGATGACACAGGATCTGGTACTGGATGAATCGCTTGTCATTACGATCCGGGCGGAGGATGAAACGATTATCCGCGAGATCCGGGACGGTGTTTCGGATACCATAGCCTATACCTGGGGAAATGAAACCTATGTTTCCAACAAGCTGAAGTCACTGCTCCTTCAGGATCTTTCCGAGACAGAAAAACATGCTGTTTTTATCGTCTTCCAGTATGACCGTTCCGGTATCTATCAAAATGAATATCAAATGATCGAATCACTGATTCAGGAAATCAAAACGACGGCCAAGGACATGGATCTTCCGCTCAGTCTGATGGAACTGGATCTTGGCACCGATCAATAGCCAAAGGAGGAAACCAAAATGTCAAATGAAACAAAAGAACCCAAGAAAAAGAAAAACCGCCACACAGGTGCGAAGACGGCTGCAGCCATTGTTGTCCTCGCAGCGCTCATGGGCGGCGGATATTATGGTCTTGGAATCGGGCAGGATCTGATCACCCTGCCGGGTGTCGTCCCTTCTCAGGCAGAGTCCTCTGCGGTCCAGGAAACCAGTCAGGCCTCCGAGAAACCTCAGGAAGCTTCCACGATCGCTGAATCGGCTCTTCCCGAAAGCCAGAATCCGGCCAAGAGTGAAGATGATATCCTGGAGATCGTGATCCGTGAAGACAAGATCGAATATGAAGGAAATGTCATCACCCTTCAGGAACTGGAAGAAGCGCTTCTTTCAGACTACACAGAAGAAATGAACGTTACCTTGACGGATGATCATGCGATCAAAGCCACCTATGATGAAGTGACCGCTCTTCTGGAGAAACTCTCGATCCCTTATACCAAGTCCTGAGAGATCGCTTCAAACACCTCTCCGATCGGATCATTGATCTCCAGATCGTTGTCCGGATCCAGACGGTAGTACAGTCTGGCCTTATTGATAATGACCAGGTGTTTGCCGCGGAAATAATGAACGTAAGAGGCGGCCGGATAAACTGTCAGGGAGGTTCCTCCGATGATCAGCATATCCGCAGCACGGATCGCGTCAATTGACTTCATAACCGCATCTTCCGGCAGTGACTCCTCATAGAGTGTGACTTCCGGACGGATCATACCGCCGCAGTCGCAGTGCGGAATTGCTTCTTTCGAATCATATATCGCATTTTCCGGATATCGTTTATGGCATCTCATGCAGAAGTTGCGCTGAGTGGAACCGTGGATTTCAAAAACCTTACGGCTTCCGGCGCGCTGATGCAGACCATCGATATTCTGGGTCACGATCCCGATCAGTTTTCCTTCATCCTCAAGCCGGGCCAAATAGCGGTGTGCCGCATTTGGTTCGGCTTTTCTTGCGTCCATTTTCTGGCGATAGAACTCATAGAAGACTTTCGGTTCATCGACCAGACAGCTATGGCTGAGCAGGTATTCAGGCTGATACTGATCAAACCGGACATCATGCTGATTATATAGTCCATCCTTGCTGCGAAAATCCGGCACTCCGCTCTCCGTTGAAACACCGGCGCCTCCGAAGAAAACGATTCTTTGAGACTCATCGATCCACTTTTTCAAAGTCAGCCATTTTTCATTCATTGTCTTCTCTCCTTTTATCGTTTCAGATAGCTGGCCGATACAGGAAACTCAAAATAGGTATCGGGATACGGTTCATTCTCCAGCCGGAAATGCCACCACTCACATTCATATGGTTCAAATCCGTTTCGAACCATCACTTTCTGCAGCATCATTCGGTTCTCGTATTGTTCCTCCGTGATCAGATCCCGGTTGTCAGGATGAGAGAGCTCACTGAAAAGGTCAAACGGTCCTCCCATATCGACTTCTTTTCCGCTGGCCATATCGAGCAGTGTCAGATCCACCGCGCTGCCGCGGCTGTGACTGGACTTTTTGGCAATATACCCTTTGGCAAAAAGTTCCTGTTTTTGCAGTTCCGGATAAAAATATGGCTTCATACGGATATCCTGATCTTCGATCCCCCAGAGCACAAAATGCTTGACTGCACAGGCCGGACGATAGGCATCAAATATCTTCAGCCGGTATCCCTGCACAAACAGCTCACTGCTGGCGGCTTTCAGTGCGCGGGCTGCCTCGATCGAAAGCAGTGCACAAGGTTCTTCATAGCCATCGATCCTCTCACCGATAAAATTATAGGTGGAGTAATACCGGATCTCCTGAATAACATTCGGAACAAAATCTGCCAGAACGACAAATCCTGAAGGATCCATGGTCACATCATGACGATAAATGGTCTTCATAATACTTTTTCAACTTTCTCTGTTTTATGGTTTCAATGTCCTATCTTCCAGCTGATATAACTTTCTGTCAGACTGGCCCAGGAATAGGAGGTCATATATTCACCCCTGTATTCGTTGATTGCTGCAGGATCTCCCTTGATAAACTGATAGATATCGCAGGTAAACTTATCCGGGCACACACGCATGGAACCAGTCTTTATATCGAAGATCTCCCCGATCCGGTATTCATTCAGCGTTGTTCTGAGCCGTCTGATCACAACATCCAGCTGCTTCTGCATGCCCCGATCATACATGCGTTCTTCCCATAAAACAGCAAAAGCCTCTTTTCTTGTTGCGCTGCTTCCCTGTTTATCAACCAGATAGGCAAGCAGCTCCTTGCTTTTTGCCATTTTGAAGGTCACCAGATTTCCATCAACGAATACATCGAAGTTGCCGAAAGTTTTGATCATCACGTGAGGGAAGGAAATATTCTTCCTTTCTTTCAGTACGTATTCGATCTCTTCTTTCAGCTGTTGCTGTGTCACTGGTTTGAGGAGATATCCTTTCGCCCGAACTTTAAAAGCATCGACGGCATATTCTGCATAGCCGGTGAGAAAAATGATCGCCGTCTCCGGCTGTTTCTGCTTGATGGCATAGGCCACTTCGATTCCGTTGATACCCGGCATATCGATATCCAGAAGCGCCAGGTCTACTGCATTATCCTCCAGCCATTCGAGAGCTTCCTTGACTTTCGTAAACCCTTTCACTTCCTGAATCTCCGGGATTTTCCGGCAAAGTGCCATGGTCTCTTCCATAATCAGCCGTTCATCATCCACACAGATTATTCTCAAGCCTCTTCCCCCCTGTCCGGCAGAAAGATCCATACTTTCGTGCCTTTATGCGGACTGCTCTCGATCCTCAAAGATCCTCCGCACATCTCCTCGACTCTTGTGCGAACGTTCCTGATGCCGATATGTCCGCTGTCCTGACTTTCAATCTTTTCTGTATCGAATCCAACTCCGTTGTCACTTACGCAGATCTCGATCTGATCGTCCGCTTTTCTCGTAGTAACCCGGATCAGCCCTTCTTCCCGAATCCTGACGCCGTGACGGATCGCATTCTCCACGATCGGCTGCAGGGTCAGAGGCGGGACGGAAAACTGAAACTCCTGGATATCATATTCGACCCGGATGTTTTCAAACCGGACCATTTCGATATCCGTATATGTTTGGGTATGTTCCAGTTCTTTCCGGAACGGAATCAATCCGGTCATACTCAGTGAATCCAGGTTCTGCCGCAGGTAAATTCCGAACTTTTCCGTTATCTCTGCCGCCATCTCCGGGTTCTGACGACACAGTGCACGAATCGTGGAAAGCGTATTATAGAGAAAATGCGGCTGGATCTGAGTCATCATGATCCGGATTCTCTGCTGAGCTTCCAGGTCCTGTTCATGCTCCCGGAAGAACAGCTGATGAAGCCAGATATAATATAAGACGACTACGACCACCATGACAGAGGTGAGCAGTGAGATCGGATAAACGTTGGATAAAACGACCGAATCCAGCACCACCGAAGCAATGATCAGAATCGTGTTGAAAACCGGGATTCCTGCACCGGCTTTTCCAAGCCGCACATAATACTTGATCGTCATAAAGAACAGATTGATCAACAGCATGGCTGTGACCAGATGGCAGGTATATCCCAGCGGTCCGCGGACAAAAGTATTTTCATTCGTGATCCGGAAAACGACCGGAGAGAAAAATGCAGACAAATGCACCGCCAGATTGACGAATGCCAGAATCCATGCCTGCCAGACCTTTTTCCGATCGACGATGATATAATGAAACAGAAGGATTGGGATCGGCCGGATGACATATCCCAGGACTGAAACCGTCGTTCTAAGAACCGGTCTTGTCGGTCCTGTCATCAGAAAATACTCTACATTATTCTGGATGATCAGCAGGAATACCAGAATGATAATAAACAAAATGATCATTTTATCTTCCCTGCGAAGATAGGAATCCCTGACCAGGATCAGACCAAGTCCGAAAAGCAGCGACAAAAGGAGATAAAACAGCATACTGTACGGAATCGATACCTGGCTGATGATCATTTTTTCTCTCCTTTCCTGCATGATGATTCATATTAGTTATAGCAGAACGAGCTGTTTTTTTCAATAGTGAGAAAAACACGAAAGCCCGCAGGTCTCCCTGCGGGCTAATATCGATTCTTTTGCCGATCAGTACATCTTGGCACCTGCCGGGATATGCGGATCGACCATCAGAAGATGAAGCTTCTCCTCCACGCTGCCATCCTCGGTGCTTTCTTTGTGCAGCGCGCTGATCAGCATACCACACGACTCCAGTCCCATCATGGGTCTTGGCGGCAGGTTCGTGATTGCGATCAGTGTCTTTCCGATCAGCTCTTCCGGCTCATAATAGGCATGAATACCAGACAGGATCGTTCTCGGCGTATCGGTTCCGTCATTCAGTGTAAACTTCAGAAGTTTCTTGGATTTCTTAACTGCCTCGCACTCGAGAACTTTCACCGCACGAAAATCACATTTGGAGAACGTCTCAAAATCAACATAATCAGTAAACAAAGGCTCGATCTCGACATTCGAGAAATCGATCTTCTCTTCCACTGTTTCCTCTGCGGGCACAGCCATTTCAGAATTCCGGGCTGCTTTTGCTCTGGCTGCATCCTGATCCATGACCTGCTGTTCTTTCTCCAGGGTCTTCATGGTGGGGAAAAGCAGAGCATCCTTGATGGTTTCTGCGCCGGTAAGGAGCATGACCATCCGGTCGATACCGAATCCGATACCACCTGTGGGCGGCATACCAAGTTCCAGTGCATTCAGGAAATCTTCGTCGGTATGATTGGCTTCTTCATCACCCTGTGCCAACAGTTCTTCCTGTGCACGGAAACGCTCTCTCTGGTCGATGGGATCATTCAGCTCGGAATAGGCATTGGCCATTTCCCATGCGTTCATATAGAACTCAAAACGTTCAACATATTCCGGATCATCGGGTTTTTTCTTGGTCAGCGGGCTGATCTCAATGGGATGATCCATAATGAAGGTAGGCTGAAGCAGATGATCCTCCACATATTTTTCGAAGAACAGGTTCAGGATATCACCCTTCTTATGGCGCTGTTCAAACTCGATACCGTGCTCCTTCGCAAGCGCTCTTGCCTGTTCCAGATCTTTCACTTCATTCCAGTCGATCCCGGCATACTGTTTGACAGCATCCCTCATGGACAGACGGGCAAAAGGTTGGGAAAGATCCATCGTCACGCCATTGTAGACGATCGTCTGAGTACCCAGTACTTCCTGCGCTACATGACGGAAGAGGTTTTCCGTCAGATCCATCATGCCATGATAATCTGTATAGGCCTGATAGAGCTCCATCATGGTAAACTCAGGGTTGTGACGATTATCGATTCCTTCGTTGCGAAATACTCTGCCGATCTCATAAACTCTTTCAAGTCCGCCGACGATCAGTCGTTTCAGATAAAGCTCCAGAGAAATTCTCAGCTTTCTTTCTTCGTTCAGCGCATTGTAATGGGTATAGAAAGGACGGGCGGCGGCACCGCCGGCATTGGAGACCAGCATAGGTGTCTCTACTTCCAGGAAGCCCTGGCCATCGAGATAGCGACGGATACTGGACAGAATCTGACTGCGGCGGATCAGCGTTTCCTTAACATCAGGGTTCATGACAAGATCCAGATATCTCTGGCGATATCTGGTCTCGGTATCAGTCAGTCCGTGGAATTTTTCCGGCAGGGTCTGCAGGCTCTTGGAAAGCAGCGTCACCTGATTGGCGTGGATGGAGATCTCGCCTTTCTGAGTCCGGAATACATATCCTTCGACGCCAACGATATCTCCGATATCCTGATAGCGTTTGAAATCCTGATAAGCTTCCTCTCCAAGAGAGTCTCTTGTCACATAGCACTGAATCTGACCGGGTTTATCCTGAACATGCATGAAGGAAGCCTTACCCATCACGCGCTTGGACATCATACGTCCGGCGATCCGGACCGTCTGGCCCTCCAGGGACTCAAAATGGTCCAGAATGTCTGTGGAATGATGCGTCACATCATACTTGGTGATGACGAAAGGATCCTTCCCCATCTCCTGAAGTTCTTTAAACTTTTCCCGGCGCAGTTTCAGGATCTGATTCAGATCCTGACTCTGTCCATTCTTCTGGTTCTCGTTTGCCACTTTCCTAACCTCGAATCTTTTTTAGTGTGTAATCTCCAGTACTTTCAGCGTGCAGGTTCCGCCTGGCGTATCAAAGTGAACCTGATCGCCGACCTTGGCTCCAAGTAAAGCCCGGCCGACAGGAGAATCACCTGAGATCAGATCGGACAGCGGATCAGACTCCTCTGAACCGACGATCTTGTATATGACTTCTTCCTCAAACATCTCGTCAAACACCTTGACGGTGGAACCATAGCTGACAACGGAAGTATCCGCTTCCTCCTCGGAATAGATCTCTGCGTTTTTCAGAAGATCTTCCAGGAAAGCGATTCGTCCTTCGATCCTTCCCTGCTCTTCCTTGGCTGCAGAATACTCTGCATTTTCCGAAAGGTCTCCCTGCGCACGCGCATCCTTGATCCGAAGAACGACGGCGGGACGATCCACCAGTTTCAGATCCAGGAGTTCCTTTTCATATTGCTGGGCTGTCTGCCTGGAAAGCATTTGTTTTTTAGCCACTGCACATTTCCTCTTATTTTGCAAAAATATTCGCATCCCCGTAGTCCCCGGGGATGCACTGTAAATCGCTATTATACACGCTTCGAACTGATTTGTCAATCAGATAAAAGTTCCTGAAGTTCCTGAAGAGTTGTAACCTGCATCAGTTGTCTCTTTTTTCTTGCAGCATCTTTCTGACCCTTCAGATAGCTCATGATATGCGGGCGCATTTCGCGCATCGCAGTATATTCCCCTTTATGTTCGACTTCCAGTTCTGCATGATAAAGACAAAGCCTGATGATCTCCTCAGGAGTCGGCGGCGGTGGAATCTGTTCTCCCTGAAGTGCATGGACGATCTGGGAAAACACCCAGGGATTTCCCTGACAGGCTCTTCCAACCATCACAGCATCACAACCTGTCTCATTCATCATACGAAGCGCAGATGAAGCATCCTTCACATCTCCGTTTCCGATCACCGGAATAGAGAGTTTTTCCTTCACCTGACGGATGACCGTAAGATCGCAGCTTCCGCTGTACATCTGCTCAGCTGTTCTGCCGTGAACAGTCACTGCATCGGCACCGGCTTCCTGTGCCGCCAGCGCGATCTCCACCGCCTGATTGTCCGTCTTTCTTCTTCCTTTACGGATCTTGACCGTTACCGGTATCTTTACTCCGCTTCTGACGGATCTTACGATATCGTATACCAGCTCAGGCCTGTCCATCAGGGCCGATCCTTCATGATTGCAGACGATCTTCGGTGCCGGACATCCCATATTGATATCGATACCGGCAAAATCATTCTCCAGCATCATCGCGGCTTCCTTCAGAATCTCCGGATCAGAACCAAACAGCTGGACAAAGATCGGTTCTTCCAGCGTTGAATGCTCTAAAAGGAACCTGGTATTTTCGTTCCTGTAGTGAAGTCCCTTGGCACTGACCATTTCCGTATAAGTCAGCGCTGCACCGAAGGACCTGAGAATCCGCCTGTATCCGCTGTCTGTGACGCCTGCCATCGGAGCGGCGAGCACCCGGCTTTCAGGATAAACAGCCCGGGAGCCCTGCCCGATCACAAATGGTTTCATATCTTCCATTCCGGCCAGCCCTTCAGGAACCAAGTTTCTTGGAAGGCTTATTTTTCATGGCAATCAGCCTGACACCCTTTAATGCAAGCTCATTGTCATAATAATCGATCGAAGGAATCTCACCGGCTAAAAGTCTTCCGAACCCACCGGTTGCAATGACTTTCATATCTGGCAGATTCATCTCCTTCTTGATCTGCTCCACGATATACTGAACCTGTCCGATGTATCCGTAAACCAGTCCGGCCTGCATGCATTCCATCGTCACAGACGTGATAATGGATGCCGGTTTTTTGATCTCGATCGGAGGAAGCTGAGCTGCTTTTTCGCTCATGGCTTCCGCAGATATGCCAATGCCCGGAGAGAAAACAGCGGCCATGAGTGCCCCGTCCTGGTCGATGATCTCATATTTGGTTACCGTACCAAAGTCTACAACGATACAGGGAGCACTGTAATATTCAAGACAGGCTGCCACATCGCAGATCAGATCAGCGCCTACTTCTCTCGGATTGGCCGTCCGGATCTTCACTCCGGATTTCGTTCCGGGTCCGATCACCAGAGGCTCGATCTTCAGATACCGGCGGATCGATTCAATCACCGAGTGCATGATCGCCGGAACAACAGAAGAAACGGCAACCCGATCAATAGTAGAAGGCTTAATATCCCTGGTTCCCAGCATAATCAGAATGGCTGCACCAAACTCATCAGTCGTTCGTTTGGTACTGGTGGTCAGTTTCCAGATATGCGTCAGCTCATCATCCTCGAAAAGTCCTATCTTGATCTGCGTATTGCCGATATCCAGCGCCAATAATCTCATGATCTCATTCCTTTCTTTCGAATCATGCGATACCAAAGTGTCAGCTGTTCGAAAAGTTCTTTATGCTCTCG
>JAFOIR010000428.1 GCA_017420625.1 Bacillota bacterium | reverse complement strand
GTCATAGCTTCGACCTGGTCATGGGTAACGTAGATAATGGTCGCATTCAGTCTCTCATGCAGACGGGAGATCTCAATACGCATCTGAACACGAAGTTTGGCATCCAGATTTGACAGAGGCTCGTCCATCAGGAAGACCTTCGGATTACGAACGATCGCACGTCCCATGGCAACACGCTGTCTCTGACCGCCGGAAAGAGCTTTCGGTTTACGATCCAGCAGATGCTCGATCTCAAGGATACGGGCTGCTTCATGAACACGCTGTTCGATCTCGGCTTTCGGGGTCTTGCGAAGTTTCAGACCAAAGGCCATATTATCGAAAACGGTCATATGAGGATACAGCGCATAGTTCTGGAAAACCATGGCGATATCACGATCCTTGGGAGCGACGTCATTCATCAGTTTGTCACCGATATAAAGTTCGCCGTCACTGATCTCCTCCAGACCTGCAATCATACGAAGGGTGGTAGACTTACCGCAGCCGGAAGGACCTACGAAGATGATGAATTCCTGATCTTCGATATCCAGGTTGAAGTTGTTGACAGCGGTGATGCCGTTGCCATAAGTTTTCTTGATGTTTCTCAGTGATAAACTTGCCATTTCAGCCTCCTCATCAATTAGCGAATTCTGTCGATATTAAAGCAGATATGTGCCATTTTATAGCGCATTGCCCGAACTTTCTGGTCCTCATTCTTGAAGAACCGGCCCCCATTCTTGGGCGGAAGGTTGGGGTCTCCCGGGGCGCCGTCCAGGATCATTTTGTCTGCGATCAGAACATGGTTCAAAAGATCCTTGGGAAGCGGGGCACCATGATGTCCGGGACAGATCCAGTCAAATTCATCGGCACGCGCTTTGAGCTTGCGCATATTCTGATAATGCCTGAGGATCGTCTGTTTGGGATCCGCCGGTCCCATGCTTCCTACGTTGCACCAGCCGCTTTCCAGTTCGTCTCCGGAGAAAAGGATCCGGTTCGTTTTATCCAGGATCGCGATACTGGACAGGTCATGAGCTCCGATCTCAAAGATCTCCAGTACACGGCCGCCCAGATCGATGATATCCCCCTCCTTTACCGGTGTGATTTCATAGTCCAGAGGATATTCATACTCTTCTTCTCCCATGCCCTTGAAAGGTGTCTTGGCTCCTTTTTCCGCCAAGGGGTTCATGAACACCTTGGGGAAATAGCCGTTGCCGCCGGTATGGTCAAAATGGGAATGAGTATTGATCACACCAAGAATAGGCAGATCCGTCAGAGAAGCGGCATAGGCATAGTAATCGAGCGGTGTCATGCCGGAATCAATGCAGAGCGCACATTCATCCCCTTCCAGGATATAGTTGTCACTTCCAAAAGGTGTATGCTGCGTTTTGGAGGATACCATATAGGTGTGGGGGAAGATCTTGGTCATGTGATAGTATTCTTCATAAAGATTCAGGTCAATCATTTCGTTTTTGTCTCCTTAATGCAGAATCACCATTTCTTCATCGTCATCCTTGGGACGGAACATCTCCCAGAAGGAGGGAGCGATTTCCAGATGTTTCTTAATCAGGTCATGATCGAAATTATGTCTGACCTCACAATTCTCATCAAAGATCATGGTCGCTTCATCACCAGGGACGCAGGGGGTCCACTCAGGGAGAAGTTCGCAGCCGGGATCACCGTACTTTGCAAAATTCACCCAGGCTTTCGCCATCTTTTCTTCCAGTTCATCAGAAACACCCGGTTTTCCACAGATCACAACCTTGTCGGTGTTATGGAAGACAAACGGAAGATCGGAACAGTGCCATGCCGGTTTCCCATCATCGAATGGGAATTCAAAAGCGAACAGATAAGAATAGGTGGGTGATTCGGGATGCTCTGCTTTGGCTTTGATAAAGTCAATGGTCGGAGCGCGGAAGATCGAATCGATCACCAGAGCGTCTGACAGATTCTTATCGGGATAAGCCTTTTTGAACATTTCCACGAATTCCTCGATGCTTCCCTTATATTTCTTGCGGAGCATCTCGAGGATCTCGTCTTCAGAAAGTTCATATTTGTGATGAACACCAGGACCAAAAGCAAACTCCCCGAACACGGAACCGATCAGTACCGGAATGGTCTTTGCGTGATCCGTAAATCCGCAGGCGACGGGATCTCCCAGATACCAGTCGTTGACCATGGGATTTCCGCCGATGTAAGCGCCGGTCTTGGCAATATCGGGACTGACTTTGTTATAGGCAGCAGCCAGCTGTTCATAGGGAACCTTCTCCAGCTTTTCGATCTCATCTTCCGGTATATCCAGCTCTTTCAGGAGGGCTTTGACGATAACGGTTCCATCCTGTTTTTCATTGCTGACAAAACCGTTGATTACGCCGCTCTGGATGATTCCTTTATGGAACAGACCGTCAGCAGCAGGTGTCTGCATCAGGGTCCATACCTTCATGCCGCCGCCGGACTGGCCGAAAATGGTCACGTTATCAGGATCACCCCCAAAACCGGCAATATTGTCCCGAACCCACTCAAGCGCCGCTACCAGATCGGCATTTCCGGCATTTCCGGAGTTTTTGTATTTCTCACCAAAGGGAGAAAGATCCAGATAACCAAGAATATTCAGGCGATGGTTCAGCGTAACAACGACCACATCACCAAAACGGGAAAGGTTTTCACCGTCGTAGCAGATCTGTTCGATAGAAGATCCGGCTGCGAATCCGCCGCCGTGCAGCCATACCATGACCGGCTTTTTTGCCTCTTTATCGATCGACTGGGACCAGATATTCAGATACTGGCAGTTTTCATCTTTCGGCCAGTAACGATGAGGTACCATGATTTCGCCGGTCGCAGTTTCCGGTGAAAGCATCGGACAGACATAGCCGTAGGAATGGGCATCCTTGACACCTTCAAAACTCTTTGGTGCTTTCGGCATCTGGAAACGCTCTGCATCTGCATACTTGATTCCATGGAACGTATAGGTCCCATCTACAATAAATCCTCTGTATTTTCCCGCGCTCGTCTGAACGATCGGCTCGGTAGAAGTACACACAAATTGTTTTGCCAAAGCGGACTCCTTTCTTTATTCCTCCGGCGGCGCTTCTTCTGCCGGGAGGAAGTTCTTGAATATTTTCCGGATATAATATGTCTTTAAAAAGACAGGCAGGCTGAATCCTACGAAAAGAAGCAGGATACGCAGATAATCAAAATACACGAGCAGCGCCAGCCAGCCCACCGTCAGTGCGGTCATCAGCAAGGTTGGGAAGAGATACCGTATCGCAAAGAAAAAGCCGTTTTTCAATGTCTGACGTACCGTATTCTTAAACTGAAACTGGATCGGAAAGACCCAATTGGCGGTCATCAGTATGAGACCTGTGATCACACCGCACAGAATCAGCATGTTGCGCTGAAGGTTGCCGGTAGAAAAGTGCAGCCAGTACCAGAAATCGATCCCGCAGAGCAGCAGAAACCCTCCGATAACCAGCCATGCAAGGATCCCTTCTTTCAGGTTGTCTTTGAGTGCAGAAAAGAAGGTGCTGGCAACCCCGCCGCCCCTGTCTTCCTGAATGTTCCGACAGACTTTATACAGGGCACTGATGGCAGGTCCTATGGTCACGACAGGCAGACAGCATATCAGAAACAGCAGGTTAGCGAAAATCAGATCAAAAATATCTGTCAGGAGAGAGAAGATGATCCCCTCCGGGTCAAACAGTTTCATAAGGTCCTCTTTCCCATCACAGAAGGGGCTGCAATTTCGCAGCCCCGACCATGAAAAATACGGATTAGATCATACGTTTTATTCCGGCGTAAGCATCGGTTCTGGGAATGAAGTCAAGGAATTTTTCGACTTCGAT
>JAFOIR010000427.1 GCA_017420625.1 Bacillota bacterium | reverse complement strand
TATGGATATAGACGGTATAAGGCTTCAGCGCTTCCCAGCAGGCAACCGGATCTTCCATGCACTGGACGAAGTTTGCAAAATCGTAGGCTGCCTTCAGATACGGCGAATCGATCTGACGGAAGATCAGTGCGCAGCGCTCTCCGATATCGCCGAAGATATCCTTTTCGTTTTCATGAATCAGGATGACGCCATATTTGTCCGCGACCTTCACAAAGGCTTTCAGCTTCTCGATGACGATCGGCTGATAGTCATACGGATCCTTCCCCTGCGGCGGATAAAAGCTGAAGATCCGGATATACTGACAATCCAGCAGATGACAGATCTTACAGAGGTTTTCGAGCTGAACAAGCTGCGTTTCAAAGGCAGCTTCGTCTTCAACGCTGATCTTTCCGATCGGACTTCCGAGAGAGGAGACCTTGACAGAAAATGCCTGAAGATCGGGCAGCAGTTCTCTTTCTGCCTCTTCGGGTGTGAAAGCAGCGATGTTTTTGCCGTTAGCTGAGCGGATACAGATATAATGCATCCCCATCCGGGTGATGGCACGAAGCTGATCGGCAAACCCCGGACAGATCTCATCGGCAAAGCCGGAAATCATAGGATAATCCATGATGACAGACCTCGTTTCATTTAGTATTCAACTTATATTATATTATGAAAATGACAAATGGTAAATTGAAAGATTCATTTTTTTAAACAGCGTGAAAGCCGTGAAAAACCTTGATTTTCCAATGTCTGTTTGGTATAATAACCTATTGGCCAGCAGGGGCTTTTGATCCCCTGCAGAAACCGCCGGCAAATATCCGGGCGGTTTTCCAAAACATCCCTAGAGAGGACGAAATTTATGAACAGTAAAGTCGAAGAGCTGAAAGCCAGGTTTCAGGAACAGATGGCGGCCGTACAGGACGCCGAAGGACTGGAAAAACTGAGAATCGCGTTCCTGGGCAAGAAGGGCTTTATTACCGATGTGATGAAATCCATGCGCGACATGAATGAAGATGAACGCCGCGAGATGGGTAAATATATGAACGAGTTCAAGACCGAAGTGACCCGTGAACTGGCAGAGGAAGGCAAAAAACTGCAGGCAAAGATTGAAGCGGAAAAGCTGAAGAGAGATGTCCGTTATGATATTTCCCTGCCCTGTGAGAGCCCCCTCGGCACGCTTCATCCGATCACCATCGTCCAGCGTGAACTCGAGGAGATCTTCTCCAGCATGGGATTTGCCGTAGAGGATTTTGCAGAAGTCGTCACCGAATATGACAACTTCGAAGCCGTCAACGTCCCGAAGCATCATCCCGCCCGCGACATGCAGGATACCTATTATCTGGACAACGGCGAACTTCTGAAAACGCAGACCTCCGCTGCACAGAACTTTATCCTGCGCAAATACGGCGCTCCCTGCAAGGCGATCTTCCCCGGAAGATGCTTCCGCAATGAGGCTGTCGACGCAAGCCACGAGACTACTTTCTTCCAGATGGAAGGCATGATGGTCGATACGGATATTTCGATCTCCAACCTGATCTATTTCATGAAGACTATGCTCTCCGAAGTGTTCCAGAAGGACATCAACGTTCGGCTTCGTCCGGGATTCTTCCCCTTCGTTGAACCGGGCTTCGAACTGGATATCCAGTGTCCGTTCTGCGGAGGAGAAGGCTGCGCGACCTGTAAGCACGGCGGCTGGATCGAACTGTGCCCCTGCGGCATGATCCATCCGAACGTACTGGAAATGGGCGGCATTGATCCTGAAAAGTATACCGGTTTCGCCTTTGGCCTTGGCCTTACACGCCTTGCCATGATGAAATTCGGTATCAGCGATATCCGTTATCTGAACAGCGGCAACTTAAAAGCCCTGGATCAGTTCCGGACACTCTGATCAGCCGGACGCGCAATAGACTTTGGGAGGACTTAACAGATGTTTTTATCAATGAATTGGATCCGCGACTTCGTCAACCTGGACGGTATTGATCTGGACAACCTGGTCCATCAGTTTACACTGGGAACGGCGGAAGTCGAAGGAATTGAACATATCGGAAAAGATACTTTCGGAGTCGTCGTCGGTCAGATCCTGACGGTCGATGAGATCCCCGAATCCAAGAAACTTCACAAACTGACAGTCGATACCGGCGATAAGGTCTGGCAGATCATGTGCGGCGCACCGAACGTAAAAGTCGGAATGAAGGTCCCGGTTGCCAAGCTCGGCGGACAGGTCGGCGGCATGAAGATCGAAGACCGCAAGCTGGCTGGCTATGAAAGCCAGGGTATGTGCTGCTCCCAGAAAGAACTGGGTGTTTCCGATGATCACTCGGGACTGTGGGAACTGCCGGAAGATCTGCCTCTTGGCAAAGATATCAAAGAGATCTACGAGATCGAAGATACCGTATTTGAAGTAGACAACAAATCCCTGACCAATCGTCCCGACCTTTGGGGACATTACGGAATTGCCCGCGAGATCGCTGCGCTGTCCGGACGGGAACTTCAGCCCTATCCGGTGCAGGATCTTTCCGCGTTCGCTTCACTTCCGGAAGTTCCG
Organism: Bacillota bacterium; assembly: GCA_017420625.1. The sequence continues at coordinate 4,062 of JAFOIR010000427.1, read as the reverse complement.
ATCAGCATCGAAGATCCGGAGCTTTGCTACCGCTATTCCGGCATGACCTTCTCTCACGTGACCAAAAACCAGTCACCCGTCAATATGCAGATCCGTCTGTTCCGCTGCGGCATGCGCGGCATCAATCTGCTAGCAGACCTGACCAACTACCTCATGCTGGAAATGGGTCAGCCCATGCACGCTTTTGACTATAAACGCGTCGATGCGATCGAAGTCGGACATCTTGAAGGGACTCAGGTCTTCCAGACTCTGGACGGCAAAGAAAGAACCATTCAGCCGGAGATGCTGATGATCAAATCCCACGGTGAACCCGTGGCGGTTGCCGGCATTATGGGCGGCCTTGCTTCCGAGATCGTGGAAGATACCGACAGCTTCCTGCTGGAGAGCGCAAACTTCAACGCAGTCAGCGTTCGTAAGACCGCGCAGGCGATCGGCCTTCGTACCGATGCTTCCATGCGTTACGAAAAGACTCTCGATCCGGAAATGACGACCACTGCGATCGCCCGTTACTTAAAGCTTCTGATGGACATCGATCCTTCCGTGGAAGTGACCAGCCGTCTCACCGACAATTATCCCTGGCATTACCCGGTTCGTACCATCGTCTTCGACAAAGCTTATGTTGACCGTCTGACCGGCATCGACATCAGCGAAGAGAGGATCGCCAGGACGCTGACTCATCTTGGCTTTGCCCTTAAGCGGGACGGCAAGGACTTTATCGTTACCGTACCCAGCTGGCGTGCGACCAAGGACGTTACCATCAAGGCAGACATCATCGAAGAGATCACCCGTATCTACGGTTATGACAATTTCGAGATCAAGACATCCAAAATGGCGCTTTATCCTATGAAGCCCACACCGGAGCATCGTCTGCACAGTGAAGTCAAGAATCTTCTGGCCTTCACCTATGGAGCCCATGAAGTTCATACCTATGTATGGAATGACGGCAAACGCCTCGGTGAACTTGGACTTTCCAACGAAGGCAAACTCCATCTGGTGAACTCCGTTTCTCCTGATATTGATACGATTCGTGAAGAACTGGTTCCGGCGCTTCTGTGCGTCGCGCTGAAGAACAAAGGCTATAGTTCTTCCTACAGCATTTTTGAGATCGGTTCCGTTGTCCCTGCCATTGGCGAGGACAATCTGGCGAAGGAAGAAAAGCACCTCGGCGCTGTCCTGTACGGACGCAAGGCGGATGAAGGATCCATGGTCGCAAAAGCCAAGGCGATCTGTGAATCCATCGCACAGGAGATCAAGGGCGTAAAATTCACCTATCGCCCGGCAGAAGCAGCAGAAGTGAAAGAATGGGCTCATCCCTACAACAGCTTCGTCGTATCTCTGGCAGGTGCACCTGTTGGTCTGATCGCAGTGGTTCATCCCACCGTAGCATCGAAGATCGAGAAAAAGGCTGCAGCCGTTGCGGTAGAGCTGAACATGGATCAGATCTATCCTCTGGTCAAAGTGCTGCCGCAGTTCAGAGAGCCCAGCCGCTTCCCGTCCATTACTTCCGACGTGACTTTCATTGTCGATGCGGAAACAGCTTACAGCGAATTTGAGTGCGTGATCGGATCGATCCAAAATGAGCATCTGGCATCGACGGATCTGGTCGGCATCTATGTGGATCAGGCGCTGACCGGCAAGAAGAGCGTGACCATTCGCTTCACCTTCACCTCCAATGACCGGACGCTGGAAATGAATGAAGTGCTCGCATATGTTGCTGCCTACCGTGAAGCCATGAAGGAAATCGGCGCAGTCGTAATTGATGCCTAAGCGATCATGTTTGATGTTTGTTTATTAGGAACCGGCGGCATGCTGCCGCTTCCGAACCGATGGCTGACAGCGCTTCTGGTCCGCTATGGCGGAACTCAGATCCTGATCGACTGCGGCGAGGGCACGCAGATCACGCTCAGACAGCAGGGCTGGAGTTTCAAGGATATCGATTATATCTGCTTCACCCACTATCACGGGGACCATATCAGCGGACTTCCGGGCTTGCTGCTTACGATGGGCAACTGTGACCGGACCGAACCCGTCACGCTGATCGGACCGAAAGGCCTTAAGCGTATCGTGGAAGGTCTTCTGTTGATCGCACCGGGACTTCCGTTCCCGCTTCAGTATGTGGAACTGACGAAAGAGCAGATCGATCAGCAGGAAGAACTTAAACTCGGAACGCTGTTTGTCCGTCCGGGCCGTGCTGATCACGGTGTTCCGTGCGTTGGCTACAGCATCGAAGTAAAAAGACGGCCCCGGTTTGATCCGGAAAAGGCAAAGGCGAATCATGTTCCGCTGATGTACTGGCGTTATCTGCAGGCAGGAGAAAGCCGGACCGGAGAGGATGGAACTGTCTATGATCCCTCCATGGTCCTGGCCGAAGAGAGAAAAGGCCTGAAGGTCACCTATTGTACGGATTCGCGTCCGAAGGACTCTCTGGTACGTCTGGCGGAAGGTTCCGACCTGTTTATTTGCGAAGGCATGTACGGTGAAGCGGATAAAGAAGAAAAAGCTGCTCAGCATAAGCATATGTCCTTCCGGGAAGCTGCCCGGATGGCGAAGGAAGCCGGTGTCAAGGAACTCTGGCTCACCCATTTTTCGCCTGCGATGCCGGCACCGAAAGCCGCGCTTCCGGAGGCAACAGCCATATTCGAGAATACCCGATGCGGCAAAGATCGACTGACAAGAGAATTTGTATATGAAGAATGAAGACAGATATTCCCTGATTCTGGGAATCGAAAGTTCATGTGACGAAACGGCGGCCGCGGTTGTAAGAGACGGCCGCCAAGTCTTATCCAATGTTATCAGCTCCCAGGTGCCCACCCATACGATCTATGGCGGTGTGGTCCCGGAAATCGCTTCCAGACAGCATATCGAAGCGATCGATCAGGTCATATTGAAAGCACTTTCGGATGCGAAAGTCACCTTTGACGACATCGATGCGATCGCCGTGACGGAAGGACCCGGGCTCGTCGGTGCTCTGCTGGTAGGTGTCTCTGAGGCTAAAGCTCTCAGCTACAGCCTCCATAAACCGCTGCTGGGTGTCCATCACCTGAAGGGACATATTGCGGCCAACTATATCACCGACCTCTCCTGGGAACCGCCGTTCTTATGCCTGGTGGTTTCCGGCGGTCACACAGACCTGGTTTATATCAGAGATTATGAGAACTACGAGATCCTCGGAAGAACCAGGGATGATGCAGCAGGAGAAGCTTTCGACAAGGTGGCCAGAGCGATCGGACTGGGCTATCCGGGCGGACCGAAAGTGCAGAAGGCAGCCGAACAAGGTGATCCGAAAGCCGTGAACTTCCCCCGTCCGTGCATCGAGGAGGAAGGCTTTGACTTCAGCTTCAGCGGCTTGAAATCGGCGGTTTTAAACTATCTGAATCAGGAAAGAATGATGGGACATGAAGTCGATCAGGCAGATATTGCCGCTTCTTTCCAGGCAGCCGTCGTGGAAGTGCTGATTGCCAAGACCATGCAGGCAGCCAGGAAGTATCGGGTAAAACGAGTGGCCATTGCCGGCGGCGTTTCCGCAAACAAACCTCTTCGCGAAGGCCTTCGCGAGGAATGCCGGAAGAGAAAGATCGAGTTCTGCTGCCCGGAATTTATCCTTTGTACCGATAATGCGGCAATGATCGCATCCGCCGCTTATTACAGTTACCATCAGGGCGAGTCATCGCCTCTTGACCTCAATGCAGATCCTGGACTGACCCTTTAGTTTGACGGAGGTAACAAGTTGGAAAAAGCAAAGCTGAAACGATGGATCGATGCAGCGGCCGGCCGGATCGTCTGTGATCTGGTGATCAAAAACTGCCGGCTGGTGAATGTCTATACCGGAACCATTCAGAAGACCGACATCGCGATTTTTGACGGAGTGGTGGTAGGTCTGGGTACCCAGTATGAAGCCAGAGAGACGATCGATGCGGCCGGAGCCTATGCAGCTCCCGGCCTGATCGACTCGCATATCCACATCGAATCGTCCTATGTGACGCCGGAGGAGATCTCCCGCCTGGCCGTACCCTGCGGCACCACTACCATTGTGGCTGATCCGCATGAGATCGTGAATGTCGG
>JAFOIR010000426.1 GCA_017420625.1 Bacillota bacterium | reverse complement strand
AGGTTTTTGTCATGTTCAGTCATGTTCTCCTTTATATGCTTTTCTGTAATCGGTGCGAGCAGTGCAAACCATAGGTTTTCGGGGCGAAAAATGAGCTTTTTCTGACTTATAAGCCCCGATTTCACCCATGCCCATATAAACTCCTCAGCGGTCAGTCCGTTGTACCTCAGAAAGCCCAAAACGGCGAAAGGCAAAGCACCGAGGATGCATGCCCATGACACGATCTCGGTGCCCACTTTCGGCTTCAGCCAGAAGTACAGTCCCACGCCTGTAGCGCAGGCAAGGATGGAGCAGATGAACTGACGAAGATTCAGCCCGAAGAACATGGATTCTGTATATTCCCGGATCTCACGGTTGATCTTGATCTCCATCTTACCGCTCCGCTCCTCTGCTTCTGTCCAGATCCGCAGCGATCATCAGTTTGCCCTGCATGGCATTGTAGTGCAGGACTCTGTTGCCAAGCTGCTCTTCCGGCTGGACCATTGCACTGTTTACTTCCTTCACCATGCGTCCCAGTTCCCTGGGAGAAACGCCTCCTGAGTCCGGCACAACCAGCACTTCATGAATGGAACTGGGCATGACATAATATCCGCTGCCCAGCGTATCAGCGATCTGTTTCTGCACATCCGGCAGGAACAAAGCAGCCGCTCCAAGCACGGAACTGCTGTTGGTCAGGACAAAAGGTCCAGATTCCTCCTTTACCGGCTCAGACTGAAGCAGATTCTCAGGCTCACCGTCTCCGAAGAGCATATCCTCGATCCGGAACAGACCTGCCCCCTCTTCGCGGCTTGACCCACTGATGGCATCCGACATGATTTCAGATGTGTTCTTGTTAAAGGAAGCTGCCAGTTCGTTTGTGATCTGAATGCAGCCTCCGGGGAATCCGCTGTTCTCCAGATCGATATAAGGAACCAGTGCGTATCCGCAACCTACCGGCTGGCTCACAACATTACGCAGCATTTCCCGGTTCGACTTGGTGTTGACCACCTTGACTCTCAGTTTGTCCTTCATGGACTCATAATTCATATCCAGTGAACTGACTTCCTTGCTCATATCCTGGAAGGAAAGGAAAGTATCGGCGATTTCTTCACAGATATCATCGATATCACGTCCATCGTTGTTCTGGTGGTAATAACTATTGAGATACACCAGCGGAGCAGCACACTCACCTTCAGGAACCACGGAGATTCCCATCAGATGCCGGTCATTATTCTTTACCACCTCATGCAGTTCGATTCTGCAGTTGTCGTATCTTTCCGGCAGGTAATCTCTGATCCGATTCCGGATCATCTCATAAAACTCTTTTTCTGTCATAGATTTCTCCATTCTTTATTAAAATCTGCGTTTAGCTGTTTATAGACCCATCATTTCTCGGATGATCCTGTCAGACATCTTCACGCATCCGACCAGGATAAGCATGTTGAAGATCAATCCCCCGACATAGGTCCAAACCTGTGTCGTTGCTGCCATTCCCGGGTCATACGGGACGGAATTCGTCGTAAACACTGAGAAAATGATGTAGGACAGCACGATCACTGCTCCTTCCAGCAGGACTGCGCAGTAACTGCGCAGAAACGTCTTCCCGACATTCTGTGTCTGCTCTCCGGCAAAGGTCGACAGCGGCAAAGGAGCCAGTGCCGTGTACATATAGAGTTTGAAAAACCTTCCATACACGGTAAGGATCATGATATAGGACATCACCGTGATAAACAGCGTTCCGATCAGCGACACCGCCCACAATGGAATGGCATCAAAGAAACTGACGCTTTCGACTGCAGTAACGATATCCTCAGGCAAAGCGAAATCAGTCGAAGAACTAATTCCTGAAGAGGACATGATCGATGAGATCACTCCTTGCGCAATCGAGAGCAGAGCCATCATCAGATCCATTCCGTATGTGATCAGTCCTTTTGCCAAAGCAAAACGGATGAAATATCTCAGTGCGTGCTCCGGTTTGCGAATCTCCTGAAGACTCGTACAAGTCCTTGCCAATCCGTATACAAAGAAAAGGACCAGCAGCGCCAGTCCGAGTCCCTGTAATACGCGATTGATATTCAGGATCACTCTCCATATGCCGCCTCCCTGGAAGTTCTCCGGGGAAGTGGTCAGCAGTGACCATATCTCTGCAAATTTCTCATTCCACGTGTTCAGCGCATTCTGCAGATTCTGTACGATCCAGTTATCTGACATTACCGCTCATCAACCTCCCAGCATAAGGTCCAGGATCTCCTTTGCGAAAGCGATAATGATTCCTCCGGCGAGAGTCAGAAATCCGTTGGCTCTCTGAGACGGGTCGTGACTCTTGAGAGACATACCGACCTGTACGATTCCGAATCCCAGCAGGATGATGCCTATGGCACGGATCAGGCTGAATATAAAATCACTGAGATTGTTTACGACAGAGATCGGATCTCCGGTCGCTGCAAATACGCTGCTGCCTCCGAAGGTCAGCATCAATGCGAGGACTGAGAACATGATCAGTCCTTTCTTCTTCTTGTTCATTTAGGCCTCCTAGGTTTTTCTTCTTTTGGTTCAAAGTCCTCTTCGGACCACAATTCATAACCCGATGTATCAATCAAAACATCAGGTATCTCATCCAGAGCTGCGCCGTCCAAACGGAAAGCAGAGATCGTGGCAATGCTGAGCGAAGCAGTGCCATGCTCATAAGGTTCCGCACCTCCATCCTCCGTATACCGGATGTTGGGGTGCTTCAGGATGTCATACTTCTGATCCATCACCGGTCTCTCTCCGCGTATGAACAACAGGGCATACCTGTTATCCAGCATTCGGACCTCATCATCCATCAGCAGTTCACGTCCTCCGATATTCGTATTCTTGGAATAATGCCCTGAGGTACCTGAAGTCTGACCAAAGGTATTGGAGTTGATCGTTTCCTTGCCGAGCATCTTGGACACATATTCGTGAGTGCTTCTCTCGTTGCCTCCGAGATACAGAAAGCTGTCGCAGTTTCCCGCGATACTCTCCCACTCCTTCTCGAACAGGGCTTTCAGCTGCGCCATATTCTGCAGGATGATGGTTACAAACATGTTCCTGGATCTCATGACTGAAAGTATCTTGTCGAAACTGGTCGGCAGTGCGACGTTCGCAAACTCATCAAGAAGAAAATGGACGGGAACCGGAAGGCTCCCGCCATGCTTCTGATCTGCGCAGCTGAACAGCTGCTGGAACAACTGTGTATATAAGATCGATACAAGAAAATTGAAGCTTGTATCGTTATCAGGAATGATGGCGAAAAGAGCAGTCTTCTTTTCACCCATAGACTGAAGATCCATCTCGTCAGTCATCGTCAACTGCGCCATGCTGGCCAGATTGAACTTCTCCAGTCTGGAAGACAGCGTGATCTGAATGGACTTCAGCGTCTTGGCAGCACCTCCGTGATAGGAACGGTAATACTTCAGCGCGATGTGATCCGGGTTTTTGCTCTCCAGTTCCGTGAACAGGCAGTCCAGCGGTGTCGGGCTGGGATCTTCTTCATCCTCGATCGTGCCTGCCCGGATCATTTCCATGACCATTGCGAAGTTCTGTTCTTCGGGTGGTGCTTCATAGTGCAGATAATAAACAAGAGCCGACAGCAGCATCATTGCAGAGTTGTCCCAGAAGGGATCCTGTGTCTGTGATCCTGTCGGCGTTGTACTCTTGAAGAGATTCGTCACCAGTCGCTGCACATCGTTATCGTTCTCCAGATAAACGAAAGGATTGTAGCAGTGACTCTTCTGCATGGATATCAGATCCAGGATCTTCAGGTCATATCCGGCCTGGAGCAGGAAAGAGCCCGTAGCTCTCAGAGATTCGCCCTTCGGATCCAGGATGACCATAGAGGCTCCGGCACTGCCGGAGCCCCCGATACCTGCCTGGAGGATATTGGGCTTCACCACATAACGTGTCTTGCCTGCACCGGATCCTCCGACAACCAATGTATTGAGATTGCGAAGATGCTTTCTGCCGTTATATCCGATCCGTACATTCTGTGTCAGGATCTTGTTATTCTCGGGAGGAGACTGACTGTATTTCCGGTTCAGCGCCTTTGCCGATCCCCACTGGGCAGAACCATGTTCCTCTCCTCTTCTGAATTTGAAGTTGCTGGACACATAAACACCAATAATCAGTCCATATATGGTCAGCATGATCAGTACGGTTTTCAACGTATCATCGCAGAAGACGACGTGGAACGGATGGTTCATCACCTCCGGCAGATTGGGAATGATCCCCGGAAGCCCTCCTGACATATACGGTGCGATCAGGAGGGCAATCCATGACACAACAAAAGCTCCGATGATTCCAAGCACGACTGTCTCGGTACGGTCTTTATCTTGCATCTCCGCCTTTGTGCCTTTCTATAATTTTGAAATTCTTCTGTTTTGCCGTCCCGACCTTCACGATAAGGTCATCCAGAGCATCTGTAGTGTGGCCTTCCTGCAGCTGCAGATTCCGTTCATCATTCAGGCAGTGGATCAGAATGATCTGTTCGTTGTCATCCAAGGCAACGTGATATCTTTTCTCTTTCATCGCTTCCTCCGTATCAGCGCTCTGCGCCGCCCTTGGCGCGGGGCGTCTTTTCTTTGTTGAGTCCTTCATAGATCCTGTCATTGATCTTTGCCGCAGAAGAACGGAGCGCTGTCAGATCTTTGCGTATATCCTTTGCGTTCATACCCTTGTATTTGGAAGAAGCCCTCTCTGCATCCAAAGCACCCGTCGGAACTCCGTACCTCTTGCAGGTCAGGTATCCAGTGATAACAGCATCCGCATGATTCGCATTGCGTTCAGCATCCGGAGAGCGAAGGGTAGCCTCGATCAATCCGAGTTCTCTTGCGACACACTGGCAGACATACTCTGCGGTACCGCCTTCTTTCTGTACATAAAGGGTATTGCTTGATTTATCGAAATAGGCTGCTGTACCGGGTACAGGGATTTCTGTTGCCAGGTCAATACTGACCGGGCAGGTGTCCAGCATCGCAGCAATCAGTTTTGTGATGTCCTTCTGCCGGTACGGTTTTGCTTCCTCTGCCTTGGAAGTCTGAGAGATATCAAAGACCTTCTTCACGTTGTAGGCTATGGCAGAAGAGCCATCTGCTTTCTTAAACTCGGAAGGCTCAAGAATAGAGATGCTCTTACATCCTTTACAGATCTTGGCACCTTCCTTTTCCCACTCAGCAAATGTTCTGAGCTTTGTTGCTTCAGGCATCTGCGAAGAGATCAGGAGTGCGTTTGATACGGTATATCTGTTCATCCTTGCCTGTGTATCCAGATATCTCAGAAAACAACCCGGGACTTCTGCGAGATCAAGTGTAGTCTGATCCAGCAGTTTAAAGATGTCACTTTTTTCCTGGTCCTTCATTGCTTTCCACTCTTCAAGACTCATCTTCTGTGGAGAACTGTTCTTTTCAGGCGTGAAATTGTCTGTCATTTGGAGATTCCTTTCTTTTTTATGATGTTTTCCTTATGAAGGGTCTGATTTGCCAGTGGATCTTTTACCAGTTCGGAACGCGCTGCTTCTTTCGCTGCCCTGACCTGCTCTGTGTAATTCTTCAGCTTGTTTCTTACAGAAGGACGGTCATTCGGATCATCGATCTCACCCTTATCAGTGCGCTCCGAAATCTTTGAGTTTTGCTCTGACAGAGGGTCGTTGCCTGTCTTCGCTAAAGAAGGGTTTGCTTCTTCTTTCGTTTCTTTTCGGATTGCCTCCGCCGCGATCCTTTCGCCCGGTGTACGCTCCGGCTCGTCTTTTTCCTGTTCATCGCGCTCTGCGATTCGGCTCTGAGCTTCGCCAACGACAGCGGCTTTGTCGGTCGTGACAAACTTATACCGTTCGACGATTCTCTGAATCTTGGATGCATCGTCTGCTCTCGCAATGATATCCACAGGGGCGGATCCGTCCTGATTCTTCTCCCGCAGAACACAGTAGAGCACACCGTATCGTTTGGCCTGCTTAGTGAACTCATCAAGATCCTTCTGCGGAAGCGAAAACACCTTCAGTTCTTTGCCGGACCGCAGCATGGACGTCAGTCTTGCTTTGCCTCTTGTTTTAGTCTGTTCCTTAAGCACACTGGCAAGCAGCAGGGCAACATCTTTTGCTGCAGCTCCGGACAGTCTCGCCGCGACTTCAAATCCTTCCAGTGACAGACGGACCACCTGTTCAGCAGCATCACCGCCAGGGTTCATATGCTTTCTCCTTTCCTCGTTTGATTTGTTCTGATTCTTCAGCATGGATCTGCTGAAGTTTCGGACTGATGATTTCTGATCTCTCCGCAATAGACTCACTAAGAGAGATCTCTTTTCTGAGTTTCTTCATCTCCTCCGATATGGAGGAGATCTTTTCTTTGATTTCGCTTTTCTGTTCTTCAGGGATATTTCTCTTTAGTTCATTTCTAAGATCTTTTCTCTCTGATTCCAATTGCTTCAGGCTCTCCGAACACTTTTTGGAGAAAGAAAAAAGCTGCTCAGCATTATCAATGTGATAATTACCAAGCAGCCTGACTTCCTGTGAGATCCGGTCCAGTTTGATCAAGTCATCTCTTAGAAGGTAGTGCACCTTCGACGGTTTTCTATTCTGTTGTTTCGGCAGGTATCCAAGTTTATAGCAATAGTACAGATACTTGCGGTACAGGCTCGTCTTCTCATAAAGCTTGTGTTCCCGGGTCTGCATATGATACTGCCGATGGTATCGATCGTTCGGAGGAAGTGTATATCTCCCAGAGCGGAAACTTTCCTCAATACGGTCTTTGATCCGGTCGTTCGTGTAATCTTCTCCAAGCCGATATAGCCGGATCGATTTTTCAGAACCCGGAGGAGTGACCGTCCAGTACTTGCGTGAGGGATTGAGATTGTATTTATACCCCCGTTGCCTCAGTTGATATTTGAAGTCGTCCAGGTTTCTGCAGTGCGGGATGATTTCGTCAATTGTTTCACGAAGGATACTCTGACGAGTTGGTATTCCGGCTTGCTCCTTCTTTGTGATGTGATACGAATCCCTATTACGCTCAGGATTCTGCACTACAGAAAGACCATACTTCTGGCATATTTCATCTGCAACGTGTCTGAATTTGAACCATGCCTTTTCTTCTCCCTGCAGCCGTTTGCCGTCCTTAAAAGAAATCGAGTTGATGACATAATGGCAATGAGCCCACTTTTGTCAAGGGAAGTTTTGTTCATCCGATGAGCATTCTCAATCGCGAAGGCTTCAAATCATGAAACTTTCAGTATTCTCTCAATCACAATTTTCAAAAGCTTATCCTCCACTGGCTGACTTTCGAAATTAGACTTTTTGATTTCTACAACGTAAGTTGTGTTGCCGATATCCTTCAGT
>JAFOIR010000053.1 GCA_017420625.1 Bacillota bacterium | reverse complement strand
TGGTATCATCACCTATTTCAAGCCGGAATGGCTGTTTGGTCTGTTCTCCAGCGACGAAGCAGTTCTGACAATGGCGATCACCTATATCCCGGTTGCGCTTATTCAATACCTGGGTGCGACCCTTCGCCCGGCCAACTTCGCCCTGATCAATGGCTCGGGGGCTTCCAGACTGAATCTGATGGTAGCTCTCTTGGATGGGATCGTCTGCCGGATCGGATTTGCACTGCTTCTGGGTGTGGTTCTGAACTGGGGAATCGAGGGATTTTGGTACGGAAATGCATTCGCGGGACTGGTTCCATTCTTTATCGGCGGAACGTATCTGATTTCCGGCACATGGAAAAAAAGAGCGTCAAAAATAGTGGAGGAATGATCCTTGATCATCAAAACGAAAGATTTTATTCATGTTGCACCACTCTTTGCCGGATGGGATGAGACGATGATCTGGTCCTGCCTTTCAGGGCAGATGGGTCAGATCTATATTCCATCCGATCAGCAGGAGGAACCTTCTTCAGCGATGGCTCTTTTGGGAGATTTTGCTTTTTTTGCAGGAGAGCCTTGCCCGGAACTGGCAGCTTTCTGGCCGGAAGAAAAGAAAAACAAGTTTATGATCGTGACCTGCCGGGAAAGCGGTTGGGAGCCCTTGATCAAAGAGGCCTATGCCGACCATTGTCAGAAAGAAGAACGATATGCCTTTTTTAAGGATCCTGCCTGTCTGGACAGGGAAAAACTTCTGAAATTTGCAGAAGTGGATCCGCGCTATGAACTTCGTCTGATCGATGAGGCACTTTACGAGAAATGCAAAGAACAGGACTGGTCATGGGACTTTGTGTCACTCTATCAGGACTATTCGGATTATGCAGCGCATGGACTGGGTGTCCTGGCTTTGGAGGATGGAGAGCCGATCGCCGGAGCCTCCTCCTATAACAGCTATGTGAACTGGAAGGAAGCCGGAAAAGAACTGGATCCATGGTTTCCTGACAGGATCAATGGCATCGAGATCGAGATCGATACCCGGGAAGACAGACAGAAGCTTGGGCTGGCAACGGTTTGCGGAGCGAGACTGATTCTGGAAGCGGACAAAAAAGGCTGGTATGCCAGTTGGGACGCCGCCAATAAAATCTCCTGTCATCTGGCAAAGAAATTAGGGTACAGGATGGATCAGCCTTATTCTGTATTGGAGATCAATCTGTAAGGAGAAGAAATGTCGATTTTTGAGAAGATAGCGGAAGATCCGAAGATCCTGGAAATCTATGAAAAGATCGAAAAGAAGCAGAAAAAGGAACAGGAGACCTGCCATCATGGCTGGTCTCATATTTCAAGTGTCATAGATAAAACAGCGTTCTTTATGCAGCTCGCCGGTGCAGACGAAATACAGATAGAGGAGGCCAAGATCGCAGCACTGCTGCATGATACCGGCCTTTTAGTGAGTGAGAAGAATCATGCCGAACACAGCTATGAATTTGCAAAGGACTATCTGAAGAAAAAGAAGATCGAGCTTAAGGACCGCAAGGAAGTGCTGCAGGCGATCCGTGTTCACAGCAATGGATTCGATTCCGACAGTCTGATGGCACTTTGCCTGATTCTGGCGGATAAGCTGGATCATGGCCCTCAGCGTTTGACAGAGGATGGGCTGAAAACGCGAGGTATCCGGCAGATGCAGCATGTTATCCGGATAGAATACCCCGTTCTCGACAGCGGTTTTTCTCACGGCTGTTTCGTCGTCAATCTGATCACCGATGGACAGATGGATCTGGGGGAGCTATGCGAGTGGAAGTTCGTGCGCAAAATTTTCTGTGCGGTTCGGGCTTATGGGCGCAAACTGCACCGATATCCGATCCTGCAGATCGATGGGAAGAAATGGGATCTCTACAGAGATATTTTGAAAATAGCGCTTTTGCAGATCCAGCCGGAAAGACTCCCGGCCGGATCAACCGATGACGCGTTGTTTTTGGAGGCGCAGAGGCAAAAGGGGATCGCCGCCTGTCGGAAGGCAAAGGAGATGGGAGCGGATATTGCCCTTTTTCCGGAGATGTTCAGCTGTGGATATCAGATGCCAAAGGATGAGGATCGCTTTGTGAAACTGTCTCTTTCCAGAGACAGCGAGTTCGTTGAAACTTTCGCGCAGCTGGCGGCGGAACTGGATATGGCCATCGCGATTACATTTCTGGAAGCGTGGGATCCGGCACCGAGAAACTCCGTCGCGCTGTTCGATCGTCACGGCAGCCTTCAGTATGTGTATGCGAAGGTCCACACCTGTGATTTCAGCGATGAAAGACGGTTGACGCAGGGAGAAGAATTCCCGGTCGTCAGTCTGGATACCCGACTGGGTCCGGTAAAAGTCGGCAGTATGATCTGTTATGACAGAGAATTTCCGGAAACAGCACGGATCCTGATGCTGGAAGGCGCAGAGCTTCTGCTTGTGCCGAATGCCTGTCCGATGGAGATCAACCGGCTGTCGCAGCTCAGAGGACGCGCCTATGAAAACATGATAGCGATCGCTACCTGCAATTATCCGGGGACTCATCCGGACTGCAACGGCCATTCGAGCGTTTTCGACGGCGCTATGTTTATCCCGGATGCACCAGAGCCTCTGGATGCCTGTCTTGTGGAAGGCGGAGAAGAGGAAGAGATCCTGATGGCCAAACTGGATCTGACGAAACTTCGGGACTATCGCACCTATGAGATTCATGGCAATGCCTATCGCAGACCCAGGCTGTATCAGGCACTGATCAGCGAAGAAGTGACAGAACCTTTCGTCCGTGATCTGGCAAGACACTGATAAATAATAGGAGGAAGTATGCCATTTCAGATTATCCGTGCGGATATTACCAGGGTTAAAGTGGATGCCATCGTCAATTCTGCCAATCCGGAACCTGTGATCGGCAGAGGTTGTGATGGAGCGATTTATCAGGCTGCCGGCAGTGAGCGGATGTTAAAGGCACGAAAGAAGATCGGGCCGATCGCGACCGGGGATGTCGCGGTGACAAAGGGTTTTGCCCTTCCTGCAAAATATGTCTTTCATACAGTCGGACCTGTCTGGAACGGAGGAAAAAGCGGAGAATTCCTGAGTCTTGCTGCCTGTTATCAGAAATCTCTTCAGAAAGCAGCAGAGATGAAACTAAGGAGCATTGCATTCCCGCTCATCTCCTCCGGCGTCTACGGGTTTCCGAAGGATAAAGCGCTGGAGATCGCGCTTTCTGAGATTCAGAATTTTCTGGAACATTCGGAGATAGACGTAACGCTGGTCGTCTTTGACCGAAAAGCGTATGAGATCTCTGATGCCCGGATGAAGGATGTTGCTGCGTATATCGATGATGCAGCGGTAGAAGAGGCAGAGAAAGCAGCCTGTTTCCATCGCCCCGAAAGACTCGAAAGACCTTATGAAGCAGGTAATTTCTCTAATGATGCGAGTGCGATGATGCCGATGGCACCGATGGCGCCTTCCTATGCAGCTCCGACAGAATTGCCTGAAGAAAAGAAAAGTGCACGCGGATCTTCGAAAGCACGAAAAAAAGCTTCGGGAACAGCCGATTTTGCTGCAGAAGACCTGGCTCTAGAAAATAATGAATTACCTCATGTGGCTCTTTCTGATCTGCTCCGGATGAGGGATGAGAGTTTCCAACAACGCTTGTTCCGCATGATCGATGAGCGTGGGCTGACGGATGCTGAAGTCTACAGAAGAGCCAATCTTGACCGCAAACTTTTTTCCAAGATCCGCTGCAATGAAGCATATTCGCCAAAGAAAAAGACGGCTCTGGCTTTTGCTATTGCACTCGGATTAAATCTGGATGAAACAACGGATCTTCTTCGAACAGCCGGATATGCACTTTCCTCCAGCAATCTTTTTGATCTGATCGTTCGCTACTGTATCGAGAACAGGATCTACAGCATTATTGATGTCAACGCACTTTTATTTCAGTATGACCAGCCATTGCTTGGTTCATAAAAGATGTCGCCTTTGAAGCGACCATATGGTCTCCCTGTTTTGTTATGATATAGTCACAAAACAAAACAAGGAGGCCATTAATATGAAAAAAGGATTAACTGAACTGGTAATGATTCTCGACCGGAGCGGATCGATGAGCGGACTGGAAGCCGATACGATCGGTGGATTCAACGGCATGATCGAAAAACAGAAAAAGGAAGAGGGAGAAGCATATGTTTCAGTCATCCTCTTCGATGATAACTCGGAAGTCCTTCTGGACCGGGTCGATATTCAGAAGGTCGAACCGATGACCGATCGTCAGTACTATGTGCGCGGCTGTACTGCACTCCTGGATGCAGTCGGAGGTGCGATCCATCATATCGGAAATGTGCACAAATATGCCAGAGAGGAAGATGTTCCTGAAAAGACGATCTTTATCATCACGACCGATGGAATGGAAAATGCCAGTCGCCTGTATTCCTATGATAAGGTGCGGCAAATGATCGAACGTCAGAAAGAGCAGTATCATTGGGAATTTTTGTTTCTGGGTGCGAATATCGATGCTGTCAGGGAAGCGAGCCGATTCGGAATCAATTCCACTCACGCTGTACGCTATGAACACGATGCGGAAGGCACGCTGCTGAACTATTCCGTTGTCTCTCACGCGGTCGGTTGTGCCAGAAGAGCTCCCTCTGCCAAGGCGATGAACGAGATGATGGACGATGCAGCTATACTGGAACCCATCAGGCAGGATTACAAGAAACGGCACAAAGGTCGATAAGACAAAGCAGACTGCCGGGAAAGACGGTTCCTTAGGCTGTGTCACAAACGATCCTTATTGCGGAAATAGTGCTTTTATGATAGAATCGAAGCAAATCCAATCAATAAGGAGATAGGCTATGGAAATCACCAAAGATATTCGTTATATCGGCGTTAATGACCATCAGATCGACCTGTTTGAAGGGCAGTATAAAGTCCCGAACGGAATGGCATATAACTCCTATCTGATCCTGGATGAGAAGACACTCATCATGGATACCGTAGATCAGAATTTCGGCCATGAATGGCTGGATAATATCCAGAAAGTTCTCGGAGATAAAGCGCCTGATTATCTGGTTGTCCAGCACATGGAACCCGATCATTCTGCGAACATTGCCAACTTCATGAGCATCTATCCGTCCACAACGATCGTTTCTTCTGCCAAAGCATTTGCGATGATCAAGAACTTCTTCGGCACCGAGTATGAAGACCGCCGGATCGTGATCAAGGAAGGCGATACACTGCCGCTCGGTGCGCATACGCTTCATTTCGTAGCTGCACCCATGGTTCACTGGCCGGAGGTCATGATGACCTATGATGATCTGGACAAAGTCCTGTTCTCTGCAGACGGCTTCGGAAAGTTCGGTGCCAATGATGTAAATGAACCCTGGGATGACGAAGCCCGCCGCTATTATATCGGTATTGTCGGCAAGTATGGTCCGCAGGTCATGAATGTGCTCAAAAAAGCAGCCGGTCTTGAGATCGCGAAGATCTGTCCGCTGCACGGCCCGGTACTCACAGAAAATCTTGGGCACTATATCGATCTTTACAAGACATGGGCCAGCTATACGCCGGAAGAAGACGGTATTCTGATTGCCTATACTTCTGTCTATGGCCATACCAGAAAAGCAGTGGAAGCGCTGGCAGCCAAACTGGAAGCGGCCGGATGTCCGAAGGTCGTGGTAAATGATCTGGCCAGATGTGATATGGCAGAGGCACTGGCCAATGCGTTCCGCTATCCGAAGATCGTTCTGGCCACCACTACCTACAATGCAGAAATCTATCCGTTCATGCGCGACTTTATCACGCGTCTCGTAGAGCATGGATTCCAGAACAGAACCGTCGGACTGATCGAAAACGGATCCTGGGCTGCACAGGCGGCCAAGATCATGACCGGTATGTTCGAGAAGAGCAAAAATGTCAAGATCCTGGAGCAGGTGGTTCATATCAAATCGGCTCTTTCTGATGAATCCAAACAGCAGCTGGACGCTCTGGCGGATGTTTTGTGCGCTGAATATATCGCCAAAGATCCGCAGACTGCCAATAAGAATGACCTGAAGGCTTTGTTCAAGATCGGCTACGGTCTGTATGTCATTACTTCCAAGGATGCTTCCGGCAAGGACAACGGTATGATTGGAAATGCCGTGACTCAGCTGACGGATGCACCGAACCGCGTAGCTGTTGCAATCAACAAGAAGAACTATTCCTATCATGTGATCAAGCAGACCGGCATCATGAATGTGAACTGCCTGTCCAAGGAAGCACCTTTCAGCGTCTTTGAGCGTTTTGGTTTCCAGAGCGGCCGCACGACGGACAAGTTTGAAGGATTTGATTTCCTGCGTTCTGACAACGGACTTGCTTTCCTGCCTCGCTATATCAATGCTTTCATGTCGCTGAAAGTTGAACAGTATGTGGACTTCGAGTCCCATGGATTGTTCATCTGCTCTGTGACAGAAGCAAGAGTCCTTTCCGATGTAGAGACCATGACCTACAACTTCTATCAGTCTGACGTCAAACCGAAACCGCAGACTGAAGGCAAAAAGGGCTGGGTCTGCACCGTCTGCGGATACATTTATGAAGGCGATCCGCTTCCGGAGGACTTTATCTGCCCGCTGTGCAAACACGGTGCTGCCGATTTCGAACCAATCAAATAATAAGAACAAAAGAACAAAAACAGAAATGAAAATACGAATGGGCTGCCTGATGGCAGCCCAATTTGTATTTATGATGATTTGAGAAAAATTACCTGGTCCCCATGACTTCTTCAATGGCGGAAGTTGTACGCGGGATATTTCGGGAAAGATTTTCACATCCGGTTTCCGTCACCAGAAGATTGTCCTCCAGCCGGAATCCGATTCCCCATTCCTCATGATAGATGCCGACATCAATGCAGAAAATCATGTTCGGAGCAATGAATTCAGGTGTTTCGATCACATCGTGAACGTCATACCCGATATGGTGAGCTCCGCCATGCCACATGTATCTGCCGACGTCCAAAGTTGACTTCATGACCCCTGCTTCAACAAGCCGCTCAGCGTTGTAATCACGGATAGTCTTATCTACGTCTGCCATTTTCATACCGGGACGGACGATCTCAAACATATGATCAGAGGTAGCAAGTGCACAGTCAAAGAGCAATTTCTGACGTTCGGAAAAACGGCCGTTGCATGGCCATCCTCTGGAAACATCGGTCGTATGATGATCCCACTGAGCACCGACATCGTTCAGTACCATATCACCGTCCATAGCCTGCCCGGTATAGCTGTAGTAATGAATACAGAAATTGTTTTTTCCTGCAGAGATGATAGAAGGAAAACCCGGACCGTCAGGACCGTACTGTCCAAGCACATGATCAAAGATCGCTTTATATTGATATTCGTACATACCTGGCCGGGAAGCGCGCATCATAGCCAGGATCCCTTCCCGGGTAATTTCTTCTGCCTTTCGGACCGCCTCGATCTCGCAGGGAGCTTTGATCAGCCGAAGCTTTCTGAGCAGCCGATTGGCGTTTTCGATCTTCAGATAAGGATATTCTTTCTGTGCGAGGGAAAGGAATTTCTGGGCAGGACGGTCACGATCGGTGATCTCCGAACGGAAAAGATCCAGATACAGGTGTTCACAGTCTGCCTGGCGTGTGCTGT